>CAXBOL010000454.1:0-4743 GCA_963977295.1 uncultured Opitutaceae bacterium | reverse complement strand
TGTCGATTTGATCGTCCGGTGGATGGGGCTGAAGGGAGTCTGCGTGGACGAACCGCTCGAACGTGAAACGACCCTTGCTCGCGGACGAGAATTGTCTGATCAACAGCCTGTTCCGGTGACTCCCCCTTCTGTATCCCCATGAAAAAATTCCGATCCCTGCTCTTGATTTGTATAGTTGGCCTTTCGGGCTTGAACCCGATCGCTCTCGCCGCGGCGGGGCCACCTAATATCTTATTCGCCATTGCCGACGACTGGGGCCAACACGCCGGGGCTTATGGCACCCCTTGGGTCAACACGCCCCACTTCGATCGGGTCGCGCGGGAAGGCCTGCTTTTCCACAACGCCTTCACGCCGGTTGCCAAGTGTGCGCCGTCGCGAGCCATCGTGTTGACGGGGCGCTTTGCATGGCAATTGGAAGCCGCGGCGAACCACATGGCGTATTTCCCCGCCAAATTTCAGAGCTGGCCGGAAGCGTTGCAGGAAAAAGGCTGGTTTGTGGGAATTACCGGCAAGGGCTGGGCCCCCGGGGTCGCGAATGATGCCAATGGCCAGCGTCGTGATATCACTGGGAAGGTATTTGGATCCCGCAAAGCAGAGCCTCCCGCGGCAGGGATCACGAACAACGACTATGCGGCGAACTTTGTGGACTTTCTGAATGCGGCCCCCGCGGGCAAGCCGTGGTGTTTCTGGTATGGCTCACTCGAACCGCATCGGGGTTATGAATACGGCAGTGGTGTGGCCAAAGGCGGTAAAGCGCTGACCGAGGTGGATCGTGTGCCCGGTTACTGGCCGGATGTGCCCGAAGTGCGAAACGACATTCTCGACTATGCCTACGAAGTGGAGCACTCTGATCGTCATCTCGGTCGCATGCTCGCAGAACTCGAACGGCGCGGTGAGCTCGACAACACCTTGGTGATTGTCACCTCCGATCACGGCATGCCGTTTCCGCGGGTGAAGGGTTACGCCTACAATGACTCGAACCGAGTGCCGCTCGCGATTCGTTGGCCGAAGGGCATCAAGGGCGCCGGGCGGGTGTTAAACGACTTTGTGAACTTTACCGACATCGCCCCCACCATCCTCGATGTGGCGGGAGTGGATCGCACGACGACGGGGATGCAGGAATTCACGGGACGGAGCTGGCGGGATATTTTTGATTCGGCGGGCTCCGGACAGATGGTCACTTCGCGCGATCATGTATTGATCGGGAAGGAACGCACAGATGCCGGTCGTCCGAACGATGAAGGTTATCCCATTCGGGGAATTATTCGCGACGGGTTTCTTTATCTGCGGAATTACGAGCCGGGGCGTTGGCCCGCGGGGAACCCGGAAACGGGTTACTTGGATACGGATGGCGGCGCGACCAAAACCTACATTCTCGCGGCCCGGCGCCAGAATCCGGCCGACCCTTTCTGGCCGCTTAATTTTGGATTCAAGCCCGCCGAAGAACTCTACGATCTGACGGTCGATCCGGATTGTGTCATCAATTTAGCTCGCGATTCCGCCTATGCCGAGCGCCGCACGCGGCTCGAAACGGCCATGATTACGGAG
The DNA here is from genome assembly GCA_963977295.1 of uncultured Opitutaceae bacterium. Lineage (GTDB taxonomy): Bacteria > Verrucomicrobiota > Verrucomicrobiia > Opitutales > Opitutaceae > Actomonas. The sequence continues at coordinate 3,195 of CAXBOL010000454.1, read as the reverse complement.
CTCAAAACACAGGGTGATCCGCGGATGTTTGGTCATGGTGCAATTTTCGACCAATACCCAATCGCGACCGCCTCACGCGATTTTTACACCCGCTGGAAGCGCGGCGAAAATCCGGACGCAGGCTGGGTGAATAAGAGCGACTTCGAGCCGGAGCCAATCCCTCCAGGGACAGGATCGAACGAGTAGTCTGTAACGTGATATTTTTCGGATTGCTCACAGAGCCAAGCCGGAGTTTCGAGCCCGAGATCACAGAGAAAAGACCGTGAGGAATGCAAAGCTGGTATGGGCTCGTTGAGCTTCGGATGGGAGCGCTGTGTTCCTTGTGACTAAAAAACCCGTCCGGACAGAGATAAGCCGGTCCGACGCATCAAGTGTTGCAGCGCACTAGTCGTTAAGGACACAACCGCGACAGAAGGTCGGGACGGACCGCTGGGCCGTCCGCGGTGCGGGTAGGGTCGTCCCAAGGTGAGGGGCCGTCCGGTTGGCGTCGGCGCGCCCAGCGGTCACGCCCTACCCGGAAAGCCAATCGCGAAGACCGTGAATGCAATGATGGTCGCAAAAAGGTAGGGACGGACCGCTGGGCCGTCCGCGGCGTGGTGGCCTTCCGATATCGTCATCGGGCCCTCCACTCACACGCCTACGGGCGCGGCAACCAACCGTTGGTCCGCATCCAATCGCGCAGGCGCTGATTCCAAGTGTGAATCGGTTGACCGTAGTCGCGCATGGCATAGGCGTGTCCGCCGGATTGGTAGATGTGGAGTTCGGCAGGAATATTGAGTTCGAGAAACCGAGTTGCCAAAGCGAGGGCTTGTCCGGGTTTGTTGCCATCGTCTTGCGCGCAAATCATGAACGCCGGCGGAGTGTTGGCCTGAATGAGGGCGGTGGCATCGGTGTTGCCATAAACCAGCACTTGGAAATCGGGGCGTGAACTCAAGCGGGCGAGGGGATCGGAGGCGGAGCGATCGCCGGAAGTGAATTCGATCGCGGCGTGACCCGCGACTTGTCCTCCGGCGGAAAACCCGAGGATGCCAATGCGATCGGCGGCGAGTTTCCAGTCCGCCGCGCGCGAGCGCACCAGTTGAATGGCTCGGTGGGCATCGGCGACGGCGTTCGAAAACGAATAGGGTGAACCGGGTTCTTTGTAGAGTCGGTATTTCAGCACAAAGGCGGTGACGCCCTGTTGATTCAGCCACGCGGCCACTTCCGTGCCCTCAAGGTCGATAGACAGGAATTGGTGCCCGCCGCCCGGCGCGATAATCACGCCGGTGCCGTTGGCGATGTCACTGGGCGCTGGATACACCGTGAGGGACGGATTATGAATCTGCGACACTCGGGTGTAGTTGCCCTTGGGGCTCAACACCTCAACCTCGGTTCCCGTGGAAAACGGAGCAGGCCAAAGGGGAATGGTATCGGCCGCGGTCACAAATGTCGCGGCGAATAAAGCGAAACTACTAAGAAGCAGGCGGGGTAAGGGTGAATTCATGAAATAAATAAGGTCCGGACGGACTGCAGGGAGGTCCGCGTCGTTCCAATTACGGTCTCCGGTTACGGCTGGGTGATTTTCCAGTCGGCCGGAGCGACGAAGGAATCGGCGCCCTCTTTGAAGCGGAGAACCTGGTGCGGCGATTTGAGTGACAACAATGCATCCAGGTCGGCGGTGAGTCGGGCGAGAATGTCGGGATACGTGCCGGCCAGATTGGTGGTTTCGGCCGGGTCGGTGGCGATGGCGAAGAGTTCGATGGAGGGGGCTTCGGGGGCATCGGCGTCGGGCGCGTTGCGGTAGATAACGAGTTTGAAGTCGTCTCGATTCAGCGCGAGTCGTTCGCGAGCATCGTCGTTTTGATCAAGATAGGTCAGCCAGGCGCGATCGGGCAGCGCCGCGCCCTGTTGCAGGGCGGGGAGGAAGTTGATGCCATCCCAAGCGATGGCCGGGGTGGGCTGATGGCCGGCGACCGCCATCAGCGTCGGCACGACGTCGATGTAGCCGATGCGAGCATTAACGGTGCCTCCTCCGGTGATGCCTCCAGCGGGCCAACGCAGGGCGGCGGCGACCCGAATGCCACCTTGGTAGGGAGTCAATTTACTGCCATTTTGGGGACCGTTGTCGCCCACCTTGGCCACGCCGCCGTTGTCGCTGCAGAAGAGGATAAGGGTATTGTCGGCATCGCCGCGTTGTTCGATGGCCGCCAGAATACGACCCACGGCCTGATCCATGGAATCGACCATGGCCGCATAGGTGCGATCTCGGCCCTTGCGTTTCGGGTAGCGGGCCTCGTCTTCGGGTTTGGCTTGAAACGGCGAATGCGGGGCCGTGAAGGGAATGTAAGCGAGGTAAGGCTCGCGGGCCGGAACGGAGGTAATGAAGTCAATCGCGGCGTCGGCGATGAGGTCGGTGGTGTAGCCCTGGCGCGGATTGAGGTCCTCGTTGCGATGCCAATCGCGTTGCCCGTTGCGATCTTGGGTGAAGTAGTCGACTGCGCCATTGAGGCAGCCTTCGAACAGGGTGAACCCTTGGGACGTCGGGTGCCAACGTAAGCGGGCGTGTCCCAGATGCCATTTGCCGAACACGCCGCGGTGGGCGTAACCGGCGTCGCGCAAGAGTTCCGGCAGAGTCGATTCGGCGGGGTCGAGACCAAAGTCGCGTTGAGGAGGCACCACCGAACGCATCATCCCGAAGCGCAGGGGATAGCGTCCGGTCATGAGTCCGGCCCGGGTGGGCGAGCACATCGGGGCGACGTAAAATTGTTCAAGTCTCACCCCGGTGGCGGCGAGACTGTCGATATGCGGGGTGCGGATGTCACTGCCGTGAAATCCGACATCGCCGTAGCCGAGGTCGTCGGCCAAGAGGATGACGATGTTGGGGCGGGCAGAAAACGCTACAGACGTAGCGAGGATTGACGCGATGAACGCGGCGATGAGGTGAAGACGTGACATAGGAGTAGGATTTGAAACTGGAGGAGGGGACGGGTTTGTGTTTTTAACCACAGATTAACACAGATGGCTCCGCTACCGCTACGCGATGGAACCTGGGAGGCACGGAGATAAATCCTGAGGTGGAGTGGGGTTTGGATCTGTGTATATCTGTGTGAATCTGTGGTTGAAGGATTCGATTTCGTGGGAGAGGCGGTACGAACGGGTTTGTTTTTTTAACCACAGATTAACACAGATGGCTCCGCTACCGCTACGCGATGGAAC
>CAXBOL010000453.1:0-4753 GCA_963977295.1 uncultured Opitutaceae bacterium | reverse complement strand
ATGCCGCTGCTCGCGCTCTACGCCAACGCCCTGGGCATTTTCGGAGGCATGATCATCGCCTGGAGCCTGCTCGACATCCCCCCTCCCGCCTACTGGGTGGAGTTGCTCACCATCGTCGACACCTCCGATCTCATGACCGGTATGATCAAGGCCACTACGTTCGGTGCCATCATCGGACTGTCGGGTTGCCTGCGCGGACTGCAGGCCGAACGCAGTGCCTCCGGCGTGGGTCAAGCCACCACCTCCGCCGTCGTCACGGCCATTTTACTTATCATCGTCTTCGACGCGATTTACGCGGTCGTATTCAACGTGCTCGGCTGGTGACCAACGTTTCCTCAGATTCCATTCCTGCCATCACCGCGACCGACCTCAGTTGCGGCTACGATGGCGTGGCCATCATCGAAGATCTCAACTTCGAGGTAAAGTCGGGCGAAATCTTTTTTGTCATCGGCGGCTCGGGCTGCGGCAAGAGCACGCTCCTTCGCCACTTGATTGGGCTCCATAGCCCAATCACCGGCGATATCCGCATCTTCGGTGAATCCTTCGCCGAAGCCGACGCCAATCGCCGACGCGATTTATTGAAAAACTTCGGCGTGCTCTATCAAGGCAGCGCATTGTGGTCTTCCCTGACGCTGAGCGAAAACATCACGCTTCCGCTCGAAGAATACACTGACCTGACGCGCAAGGATCGCGATCAACTCGCCCGCCTCAAGCTCGCCCAAGTCGGCCTCACCGGCTACCACGATTACTACCCGGCCGAAATTAGCGGAGGCATGAAAAAACGTGCCGGCCTCGCCCGGGCGCTCGCACTCGATCCCGGCGTGGTATTTTTCGACGAACCGTCGGCGGGACTGGATCCAATCACTTCCCGCGAACTCGACGAACTCATCGTGCGCGTCCGCGACACGTTTGGTACCACGTGCGTGATCGTATCGCATGAACTGGCTTCCATCTTCGCGATCGGTGATCGCGTCATTCTCCTCGACAAGCCGGCCCGCACCATCATCGCCGAGGGCCCCCCCAACGAGCTGGCCGCAAACAGCCAGGACCACCGGGTGCAAGCTTTCCTCCAACGCCGTGATCGGCCCACAGCCTAGTTCCCGGGCCAATTCCTCCTCGCAACCCGTTTCTTCCTCCACACTACTCTCAAAACCATGAAGACCAAGGTCAGTCCCACCGTAGTCGGCTTCTTCGTGCTCGGAGCCATGCTCTTAGGCATGGTCGGACTGTTCTCGTTTGGCAGTCTCAACTTCCTGCGCAAACCGCAACGTTTCATGGTCTACTTCGACGAATCCGTGTCCGGTCTCGATGGCGGGTCTCCGGTAAAACTCCGCGGCGTGCGCGTGGGCCGCGTTTCCCAAGTCAGCCTGAGTTACGACAAAGACACCAACCGGTCCGTCGTTGCCGTATTATGCGAACTCAACCGTGATGTGCTCTCCAACCCCGACGGTCAGACCATCGATGTGTCCGACCGCGCGGAGATTGAGAACCTCATCCAAAGCGGCCTCCGCGCCCAACTCGGGGTCATCGGACTCGCGACCGGCCTGCTTTACGTCGAACTCGATTTCAAGGATCCCATCGAATATCCGATTCCGACCCGCAAATTGGTCTCCGTCGATTTCGCGGTGGTGCCTGCCGTGCCTTCGGCGATTTCCGAATTCCAGTCCAGTTTCGGTGAAATCCTTTCGAACGTAAAAGATATCGATTTCGCCGCCATCGCGAAACAGCTCACCGGCCTTCTCACCGACGTGCGTAAACAGATCAACGCCGTCGATGTCGCCACCCTTGGCCAAGAGTGGACCAAGACCGCCCAATCGTTTCAATCCCTCGCCGAATCCCCCGAAATTACCGCGACATTTACTAATTTGAACGCCGCCATCACCGATTTGCGCGGCACCCTCTCCACCGTTGATGGCGCCATCGCCCCCACCACTGAGGAACTCGCCGCCACGTTGGCCAAAGCCCGCGAAAGTCTCGAGGCCTTCAACGCCATGGCCGCCAATACCTCCCAATTTATTTCCGCGCAAAGCGGACTCGGAGCCGAGGCCGCCACGGCCCTGCGCCAACTGGGTGAAGCCTCCGCCGCCATCGCCCGCCTCGCCGACTTCCTTGAACGCAACCCCAGCGCCGTCATCTCCGGCCGGGCCGCCAAACCTTGACCACTTCCCGATGAAACTGCGTCACCTTATTTCCACTACACTGACCCTGGGTGTGCTCCTCAGCGTCGGGTGCAACGTCATCCCGGAAGCCAAACCCGACCCCACAAAGTTCTTCATCTTAAACGATCCCGAGGCCACCTCCTCCTCGGGCGAAAAGTTGGGCATCACCCTCGGCCTACTCCCGCTCGAACTCCCGGTCTATCTCGACAACTCCCGCTCCATCGCGGTCGCCTCACCCGGCAATCAAATCGAGTTTCGGGACTTTGACCGTTGGGCCGAATCGATGGACGACGGCATCACCCGCGTGTTGCAATCCGCCCTCGCGCGCACTCCCGGCATCGCCCGCGTCAAAGTTCCTCCCTTTTCCGTCGGCACCAAACGCGACTTCGATCTCCAGATTCGCATTATCCACGCGGAAGGGTTCGAAGCCGGCGAAAGCCGTAGCCTCCGTTTCGCCTTGGCGTTTGAGCTGACCTCACCCGACGAAGCGTTTATCCATCTCGACACCTACACCGCCCCTTTCACCTCCTGGGATGGCTCGTCGAGTGAATTGGCGACCCTGCTGAGTGCGGCTATCGCGAACGCCGCTCAAGATATCGCGACCAAGATTCCCCCTCGCTAGTCTCTCTAGGCGCCACCGAGGGAAAAAAGTCCGACCGCTAAGAACTCTCGCGGCCGATCGTTGTCTCCATTCAGACCGCCATGATAAAAACCCTGCTCCGCCTCAGTCTTCTCACTCTTTCGATCGGTGCCTCCGGTGCCTGGGCCGCTGCCCTCGACGCCGACTCCAAGCCCATCGCCGTCACCGTTTACCCCGACCGGGCGTTGGTCACGCGCAGCGCCGAATTCAACCTCCCCGCCGGTGAGACCGAGGTCACCCTCGCCGGACTCCCCGCCAACCTCTGGGACGCCTCCCTCCAAGTCCGCGGTAATGGCCCCGACGGCACCACCATTCTCGATGTCAACTCCCGCAATGTCTTCGTGGACGCGACGGTCAGTCCCGACATCAAAAAACTTGAAGACACCCTCCTCGTCCTCCGCCGACAGGATCAGATCTTCGCCGACGAGCTTAAAGCGCTCGAACGCGAGCGTGTCGTCCTTGAGAAAATCACGACCGCCGCCACCACCGTGCCCGAAGAAGCCCCCCAGGTTAGTCCCGGCCCCAAACAATGGATTGAGCTGCTCGAGTTTTCTTCCGGCCAAACCCGGCGTCTCGACACGGCCCAACGCGAAGTGAACAACCAGCGCGAAGATCTCCGCGCCAAAATCACCGCAGCTGAAAACCAGCTCAACGAAGCCCGTGGGCGCCAGCCCGGACGTCGAGCCATCAAACAAGTCGTCGTGCGCGTCGCCACCCCCTCCGCCGGCAAGGCCAGCCTCCAAATCACCTACACCGTGCCCGGCGCGCAATGGAACCCCGTTTACACCGCCCGCCTCGACTCGACGGCCCGCCAAGTTGCTTTCGACTACCAGGCTCAAGTCATCAACCGCACCGGCGAAACGTGGACCAACGTCGCCCTCACCCTCTCCACCGCCCGACCTTCCGCCGGCGGCACCGCCCCCGAGCCCCAGCCATGGATTGTCGAAGAACAGCAGCGCGTTTATGCCAATGCTCAAGCCGCGGATGTGGTTACGCTCTCTCCCTTTTCCGTGGCCGCGGAAAGAGGCCGCGGTTACGCCGCAAAATCCACCCTGGCCGGTAGCCGCATGTCGGCCCCTGAGGCCACCGTCGAAGCCGGGCTCACCGCCGCGACCTTCAAAATTGCCGCGCCCGCGACCATCCCCTCCGACGGCACGATGCAGAAGGTCAGTGTCACCAGCATCTCGATGCCCGCCGGGCTCAGCTACGCCGCCACCCCCAAATACGTGCCCTCCGCCTTCCTCAACGCGAAGGTCAACAACACCTCCCAGTTCCCGTTCCTCGCCGGACAACTTTCCGCCTTTGTGGACGGCGCCTTTATCGCCGAGAGCTTCCTCGAACAAACGATGCCGGGAGAAGCTTTCGATCTCGCCCTCGGCGTTGACGAATCCGTCGTCATCGAACGCACCCTCCTGAATCGCTTCGTGGAGAAAACCGGATTCACCAACAGCGGCACCCGCGTCACCTACGAGGTCAAAATCGAGCTCACCAATCACAAAACCATCCCGGTCACGCTCAAACTGAGCGAGCCGCTGCCCGTGAGCCGTCACGAGAAAATCATCGTCAAGCTGATCGAGCCCGCCGACCGCGACGTTGGCGCGCCAGACTCTGCCAAGACGTTCCAACGCGACGAAGAAGGAATCCTCACCTGGACCGGCACTCTCACCGCCGGCGCGAAACGCGACTTCACCCTGAAGTTCAGCATCGAGCACCCCAACGACCTCAACGTCTCCGGGGTGGAGTAACGCAAACCCCTGGTCCACCTTTGCTTGAGACCACGAGTAGTCTGTAGGGCGTCGTTTTTCGGATTGGTCACAGAGCCGAGCCAGAGATTCGAGCCCGAGATCACAGAGAAAAGACAGTTCGGAATTCAAAGCAGGTATGGACTCTGTGCACTTTGGATTGCAGCTCTGTGCTCTCTGTGCCGAATAAACCTGCTCCGAGTGATACAAGC
>CAXBOL010000452.1:0-4753 GCA_963977295.1 uncultured Opitutaceae bacterium | reverse complement strand
TCCAAGGATTTGGTCACACCGCATATGGATGCACTGGTGGAAAGTGGCATCCGGTTCACCCAGTTTTACGGTGCCCCGGTTTGCACGCCGTCACGCGTAAGTTTGCTCACCGGCATGTCGCCTCAGCGGGCCGGGGTAGAGGGGAACGTGTCGGCTGAGCCGGGCCAAACGGAGGGGCTTTCCAGCGAGCTCTTTACCATGGTGAAATTGTTTAAAAATGCCGGCTATCGCACAGGTCACATCGGCAAATGGCACCTAGGATTTTCTGAGGACAAACAGCCGCTGGCCCATGGGTTCGACACGACATTTGGTCATCTGGTCGGCTGCATCGATAACTACTCTCACTTTTACTACTGGCGAGGTCCCAATCGGCACGACCTTTACCGGAACGGCAAAGAGGTGTTTCACGACGGAGAGTTTTTCCCCCAACTCATGCTGGATGAAGCGAAGACTTTTATCTCCGGGGCCAAGGACGATCCGTTCTTTCTCTATTTCGCCATCAATCTGCCGCATTACCCGTATCAAGGTTATCCGCGATGGTTGGAGTATTACAATGAGCAGGGCGTTCCTTATCCGCGAAACCTCTACGCCGCGTTTTTATCGACGCAGGATGAGATTGTCGGTGCCCTGATCCAGCATTTGGATACGCTGGGACTAAGAGAAAACACTATTGTGGTTTTCCAGTCTGATAATGGTCATTCGACGGAGGAGCGGGCGCACTTTGGCGGCGGTAATGCCGGAGTTTATCGGGGAGCGAAGGCGTGTCTGTTTGAAGGAGGCATTCGCGTGCCCGCGGCGATCAGCTGGCCGGCGGGTTTGCCGCGAGGCGAGGTCAGAGATCAGCTCTCCGTCAATACGGACTGGCTGCCGACCCTGGCCGAACTTTGTGGACTCGAAATACCGGAGACGATGATCGAAGGCAAAAGCCTCGTGCCGGTGCTGCGCAATCCGGAAGCCCCGAGCGTTCACGACGGAGTTTATCACTGGGCGTTTCGGGATCAATGGGTGGCTCGCGACGGTCGCTGGAAGCTGCTGGGCAATCCGGTCGATAAAAGCGACAAAGCGCCACTCGGGAAAGACGACGCGCTTTTTCTCGTCGATCTCGAAAGTGATCCCGGTGAACTCACTAATTTAGCCTCGCGCTATCCCGCCAAAGTTGAGGCGCTTAAACAGTCCTACTTGTCATGGAAAAACAGTTACTGAAAATTTGGTGGATGCGTGTCGTAGGTCTGGTGTTGGCGATCGCCGCACCGGCCCATGCCGCACCCAACATTCTCTTCGCGATTGCGGATGATCAGTCCTATCCCTATGCCTCGGCCTACGGCACCAAGGGCGTGAACACGCCTGCCTTTGACCGACTCGCCGACCAGGGCGTGCTTTTCCACAACGCCTTTGCGCCCGCGCCGCAATGCAGTCCGTGTCGCGCGGCCATTCTGACGGGGCGCAATATTTGGCAGTTGGAGGAAGCCGGCACTCACAGCAGCTATTTCCCCAAGAAGTTTCCCGTGTTTACGCGGGTGCTCGAAGAGGTCGGCTATCATGTCGGCTTTACGGGCAAACCCTGGGGCCCCGGCAATTTCAAGGATGCCGGGTGGGATCGAAATCCCGTCGGGGACGAATACAACGAATTCGAGCTCGAGCCGCCGGCCGACGGCATCGCCAACATTGATTATGCGGCCAATTTTAAAGCGTTTCTGGCGAAGAAAAAATCAGACCAGCCGTTCTTCTTTTGGTATGGCGGCAAGGAACCGCATCGGACCTACGAATACGGGTCGGGCCAGCGGGCGGGCAAGCAACTGACGGACGCGGAGGTGCCGTCGTTCTTACCGGATGAAGAAATCACCCGGAACGACGTGCTCGACTATGCGCTGGAGATCGAATGGTTCGACCGGCACCTCGAAGCCATGCTGCAAATGCTCGAAGAAGCCGGTGAGTTGGATAATACCATCGTGGTGGTGACGGCGGACAACGGGATGCCGTTTCCCTACGCCAAAGCGAATGTGCAGGAATATGGCACCCACGTGCCCTTGGTAATCGCGGGTCCGGCATTTTTCCCGGGCGGACGGGAAACGACAGCCCTGACGAGTCTCATCGATCTGGCTCCGACCTTTTTGGAACTCGTGGGCACGGATCGCATGTCGGCTCTCACCGGTAAAAGTCTGGTCCCTCTGCTCACGCTAGGGGAAGCCCACCGAGATTTCGTGCTGACCGGGAGGGAGCGCCATTCCCATGCCCGTGCCGATAATCTGGGTTATCCCGCCCGGGCTTTGCGAACGGAGGAATTTCTCTACGTTTGGAATGTTGATCCCAATCGTTGGCCGGCGGGGATTCCCATCCCGGAGGGGCTGAGGTCGGATCAAATTGATGGGAGTTTTTCGCCGGACTTCAAATCCATGGGGCTCGGTTACGCCGATATCGACCCTTCGCCGTCCAAGGAGCTGATTTTGACCGGCCAGGCCGTTTACCCCTACCTGTTTGCGCTCGGGTTCGAAAAACGTCCCGCCGAGCAGCTTTATGACATCAAGAATGATCCGGCGTGCGTGAACGATTTGGCGCAGGATCCCCGCTATGCGACGATTTTGGAAAATCTCGGGCGCAAGCTCCGTCAAAATCTGAAAGCGCAATTGGATCCGCGAATGACGGAGAACGGTAACATTTTCGATTCCTACCCCCGATTTGGCAGCATGCGCGACTACCCCGGCTTCAAAAAGCGCGGCGAATACAATCCGAAGGTGCTTTCGAAAGGAGATGAGTAGCTTGATTTCTCTCGGTCGCGAAGGCTTTACCTTTTGCGCAAATCGCCTCATGAAATTAAGGTTTTCTGTTACCCCCGTATTTAATGCCCCCCGAAGATTCTGAACAAAGCCAGTGGTTTAAAGCCCATCTCCAGCCGCACGAACCCATGTTACGCGGTTGGTTGAAAAGTCGTTTTTCCAATCAAATTGATTTGGATGATATTATTCAGGAATCACTAATGAAAGTGCTCCAAGCCCGGGAGCGCAGCGAATTGAAATCGCCCAAGGCATTTTTTTTCGCGACGGCTCGCAATCTGGCACTGGATGTGGTGCGTAGGTCAAAGATCGTGCAGTTCAATTCTTTACCCGAAAACGAACTTTCGCACGTCTTAGATGATGGAGCGTCGGCCCCTGAGGTGATCGAGCGCAGCCAAGAATTAGAGTTACTAACCAAAGCTATCCAGTCTCTGCCTTCCAAATGCCGCCGAATCTTTACCCTCCGGAAAGTCTACTGCATGTCCCAACCGGACATCGCGGAGAAGCTGGGCGTGTCGGTGAACACGGTGGCCACTCAACTCAAAATCGGCGTAAGAAAGTGTAGCGCTTTCATGCACGAGCATAGCCACCGATGAGTGATTACAGAAATTTCTTGGACCCGCAGCGACCCGATGACGAGAGTCAGATTGATGAGGCCGCGCTGGATTGGGTTATTCGTTGTGATGCAGGCTTATCCGCAGCGGAACAGGACCAGTTTTTCGATTGGCTGGCGGCAGATGCGCGGCATGGGGAGTGGTTGAAGCGTCACCAACAGACCTACCACCAGTTTGATTCGTTGGTGCAATGGTGTCCGGAACACGGTCAGGAACCAAACCCTGATCTTTTGGCGGCGCCGTGGGTGAAAAAACGGAATTGGGTGTTGGGGCTAACTTCGCTGGTGGCAGCCGCAGCCGTCCTGTTGGGACTTTTTGTGTGGGGAACATGGTCGGATCGCCAAGATTTCGACGGATTTCTGCCCGAAGCAGGTGCCATGGCCATGGACTATCAGATTCATCGACTTCCGGATGGATCAATTGTCGAACTGAATAAAGGGACCCAAATCGCAATTCGTTATACCGGCCAGCAACGTCGGGTGGATTTACTGTCGGGCGAAGCCTATTTTGAAGTCGCGAAAAATCCGCACCGACCGTTCATCGTCAGCGCTCGGGGTATTGCGGTGACGGCGGTGGGCACGGCCTTCAATGTGAAATTGGCGGATGAGTCCCTTGAGGTCATGGTCACCCACGGGCGAGTTAAAATGGACTCTACGGCTTTGGTTGATACTGGTGAGCTTTCCCTCGCCGCGGAGCCGCTGGTATTTGCCCCTGAGTTGGGTGCAGGTCAGCGCTCCCACGTTTCATTTGCTGCCAAGGCCCTTCTCCCCCAAGTGGCCGCGATCACTGAGGCAGAAGTCGACCACGAATTGGCCTGGAAGCATCAAGTGCTTGAGTTCGTCGATCGGCCCCTGGGGGAAATCGTGAAACAATTCAATCACTACAATACCCGACAGATTATCATCCTCGATCAGGAACTCCTGGATACGCAGATCACCGCGTCCTTTCGGTCTTACAACCTCGATGGGTTTGTGCGTTTGCTGGAGCTTACTTGCCCGGTAACGGCTTCGTTTGTGGACGACGATACGATCACCCTTGCCCGGGTGCCTTAGTCAACGCAGGCACTTGTCATCAAAAGATTGATACGGCACCGGAGTCAGAGTCCAAGCCTGCCTGCAAAGATGAGTCGCGAAGCGTGGTTCCGGGTGGGAGATGACGTGAGGCTGCCGCCGGTCAATCGTTGGCCCGCGTAGGCGACGGCCTCTTGGCTTGGGGCCGGATGACCGTGGATTGTGTCCCCCGGTGTCACGAACGTCTTGAATGATTTGGACACTAAAAGGTAGGGACGGACCGCTGGGCCGTCCGCATCGGCCTCAACACGAATCCTGCACCTCTTCGCCATCCTTGCACGCCCACTGGCTTCATCGA
>CAXBOL010000451.1:0-4755 GCA_963977295.1 uncultured Opitutaceae bacterium | reverse complement strand
TTAGGCCCAAACACCGGCTCGGTGCAGCTTGCCGCTAATTTTGCACTTCCGCAGCTGGCTTCAGGCGCACCGTCACTTTGGCGTCACCGAACTCAATCACGTCGCCCGACATGATCTTCTTGCGCTTCCGGGTTTCCACTTCGCCGTTCACAGTCACCTGCCCCTCGCTCACCACAAACTTCGCCTCCCCACCACTCGCCACCAGCGCCGCGATTTTCAGCACCTTATAAAGTTCAATGGGCTCTTCCCGGACTTCGACATCGAGTATCATCGCCGCAGCCAAAGCCGACTCCCTCCGCCCTGCAATCCAGGAAAATCAACATTGGCTAAGTCTCGGTCCGGATCATCCGAGCCATCTCGAACCGTTTGGACACGAGCCAAACATGCAGCAGCGCCGCCAGAGCGATTAGCATCTCCACGAGTTCCGACATCCATCGCATTCCACGATCGAATGTAAAATTGACCGAAAAATGATCGGTATACAAATCGACCCCGGCCAGTGCGAGTATGCAGATAAAAAAGGGGCCTAAACCCGGCGAGGCACTAATGGGCCGAAATTGGGGCAAAGTATTCAAACCTACGCCGATCAGCCCACCCACCGCGAAAAGCAAATGGAACAGTTCAGAGCGCCCCTGCAGCCCTTCGATATTATGGAGGGTAAACTCGCCCTGGACGTTAACGGCTTCCAGGAGGGCGGGAGTTTTGAAACGGAAAAACTGCTGCCCCCAGGCAATTTCCTCCATGCCCACCACAAACAACCCGACCGAAAACCCCGCGACGACCAGTCTGACCATTCTTCCTTTGTGTTCTGGTTTGATTCGAGAAGCCAAACGCATGCCCACCAGACTTCCCCAGAATAGAAAAATCATGGTCAACAATTCTACCGGATAATTTTCCTGCAACATCAGCACCGCGGTAGATCGCGTCGCCGGCAGCGCCATAAACACGCCGAAAGAGGCGATCAAAAAAACCGGCAAAAGTGCGAGACGCAGGCCGACGGTCTTCGATATTCCGCACCTCTCAAAGTCACCAGAAACACAACCGCAGAGTTTCGAAAAGAGGGGTGCCATATTTCGTTCGGAGCGAGATTGGCAAGCCGGAGATTTCGGCGGTAGTCAATCGGTTTCAGCTTCAGACCCCCAGCGTGGTCTTTCTCTATTAATGCCGCACCCGATCGACCTCCCCACCCCAACTCGCAATGTTTCTGTCTGGCTTGCACCGCAGCCGCGTCGGGGATTGGGTGACTCCTTGATTATGAAACTCCTCCTCATCGCCGCCATCGGTTTTGTGCTATTTGTCCTCGTTCGAACCTCCTTCGGCCAAGGCAACATTCCCTCCATCAGCCCCAGCGACGCCGCCGCCGAGGTGAAAGCAGGCACCGCCATCATCATCGATGTGCGGGAACCGGCCGAGTGGGAAACCGGCGTCGCCGCTCCCGCCTACCTGCTGCCCCTCAGCGACCTCCGCGCTGCGCGCAAGAAGTGGGCTCACGTCCTCGAAGATGCGAAAGACAAGAAAGTCATTCTCTACTGCCGCTCCGGCAACCGCTCCGGCCAAGCCGCCACCCAGCTGGCCAAAGAAGGCTACACCGTGGCCAACGCCGGCGGTTTCAACGACTGGCTCTCCGCCCGCCTCCCCATCCGCGCCCCCGCCGACCCCGCCGGCAACGAGTAGAGAATCGGTCTCGTTCTCTTACTCGTTCTCGTTCTCGTTCTCGAAACCCTCCTTCCGCGTCTCCCTCCGCTCTTCTCGCCGACCCGCCCCCCCCCAAACCCCGAATTGAGCCTCGGCCTTAAACCTGCTTCAAACCGGTTCATGTTTACCCCGCTTAGCCCTTATCGCCTCCTTGCGGTCTTGGGTTCCGTCCTTCTCCTCACCGTCGGCTGCCAACGCACGAACCCGGTCGAGGAGGGTATCCGCGACAATATTCTCATCATGAACCCGGGGTCGGAGCCGTCGACGCTCGACCCGCACCGCAACACCGGATCCCCGGAAAGTTTTATCATCTCTGCCCTCTGGGAGCCTCTCGTCGACTGGAACGATGAGGCCACCGGAGTCGTGCCCGCCGCGGCCGAGAGTTGGACTTTGTCCGACGACGGACGCACCTACACGTTCCACCTTCGCCCCGACGCCCAATGGTCCAACGGCGATCCTGTCACCGCCGAACAGTGGCGACGGTCCTTCATCCGGTGGATCACTCCTTCCATGGCCGGTGAACTCGCCAACTTCGCCGATCCCGTCCTTGGTGCGTTCGACTACCGCACCGGCAAGACCACCGATCCCACCTCCGTAGGTTTCCGAGCCCTCGATGCGCACACTTTTGTCATCGAACTGCACCACCCCCATGTGGGGTTCCTGCATCGTTTGACCAACTACCCATGGGTGCCCGTGCATCCCCCCAGTGTCGAAGCAGCCGGGAACTTCTACGACCCCATGACCAATTTCATCCAACCTGGCAAACTCGTCACCAATGGCGCGTTCACCCTGACCGAGTGGGAGCACGACCAATACGTGCAGGTCATGCGCAACCCGCACTTCAATCGTTCGGTCAAACTCAATGGCATTCGTTTCCTTCTGATCGAAAATCTGGATACCGCCGAACGCGCCTACCGGTCCAACCAACTCCACATCACGTCCGGTCTGCCCACGTTCAAAATTCCCGGCTATCAGGACGCCCAGGATCCCGCCCTGAGTCTCGTGCCCCGGGTCGGTATCCGCTATCTCATGACCAATACCACGCGCCCGCCCTTCGACGACGCCCGGGTGCGGCGCGCGTTCGCGCTGGCCATGAATCGCGAAAAACTCACCTCAACCGTCCTCCGCACGGGCGGCAAACCCGCCTACTCGTTTGTCGGTTCGGTGCCCGGTGATCACCATCCTTCGAACGTCCTGACCGAGTCCGTCATCGAGGCCCAGCGACTGCTCACCGAAGCCGGCTACCCCAACGGTGAAGGGTTTCCCCCGACGGAATACCTCTACAACACCCTCGACCGCAACCGCGAGGTCGCCGAGGCCCTGCAGCAAATGTGGCAAACCAATCTCGGCGTGAAGGTCAGCATCCGCAATGAGGAGTGGAAGGTGTTTCTCAGCACGCGCCATCAACTCAATTATCAGATCGCCCGCGCCGGATGGTTACCCTTCACCCCCAGCCCCCTCGAGCTTTATGAACTCGTGACCGCTGCATCCGGCTCCAACGAAACCGGCTGGAGCCACCCGCGCTACGAAGCGCTCTACCTGGAAGCGTTGCACACGATGGATGACACCGCCCGTTTCAAGCTCATGGACGAAATGGATGAAATTCTACGCGAAGAAATGCCCGTCATCCCCACAGCCTACTACAGCATTCCCCGACTCGTGCATCCCTCGGTCGAAGGCTGGCCCCACAATCACCTGGAGGCTTTCGTCTGGCGCCACATCGGCTTCCGCCCCAGCCCCTGATCCCATATCTAATTTCTGCAGTTGAAGTGGGTCACTGAGGTCACGGAGAATTGCACCGAGTTCACAGAGCGATGGTTGCGATAAAAATCTTGGGGTGAGCAACTTTGCCTTTCGCGGTGAAGATACATTCTCATTAGTTTCCTCCCTCAATCTCCGTGAAACTCCGGTTCGCCTCTGTGCCCTCTGTGACCAACTGCGGTTCATGGGATCAAGCCAACAAAAACCGTTTCAGTGCGTAGTCGATAGACGAAGCCATTCGCGTTCATTCGTGGTTAAATTACGTCTGTTCGGCTGGTTTAGTGGCCACTTTGCTTGGACCCATCGCCTCACTCACTCAGGGCCAACTTCACGAGGAGACCGCCTCCACAACCTCACGCCGCGTCCCAGCTTCTGCAGGCCCAATAGCCGCAGGTTGAACCAACGTAATCCACGCGCCACCGGACCAAAAAAACGCGGCTGCCAGCGCGTGACATCATCCGTCATCAACACGACGAACCCAAACAAGCCGGCGCTCCACACCAAGCTTTCCGTTCCGGTCATCTGCACCGTCGGCGTCAAGCACAGCAATACATTGGTGAACACATACGCGAACATGGGATTGCGCCCCAAACTGAAGATCGTCCCCCCTCGGCCCCCAAATCGGTTTTTACGCCCCCACCATTTTCCGGCCAAGAGCACCAACCCGGCCCCCACAATTCCGATCGAAAAATACACCGGATGGTTGAATGCCCGGTAATCCTGAAACGCATAACGCAACCAGACTTCCGTCCACCCCACCGTCGCGACGTTCCACCAGATGACAATCTCTGCCACCAAAATCAACAGTCCGGCCGCCAAGACCGCCGACCATGAACGGCCCGCCCGTCCCCACCAATATCCGAACAACACAAAGGTGGTCGAGTGCAGCACGCTCGGTCCCGTGATGCCGCCGACTCCCAACAGAAAGGATCCAAAATAGGACCCGAGATCGATCTCCGCCAACCACGGCCAGAACAACCATTGGATCTGCAAAATCAGGAGCGCCGCGACCAAGCCCCAGCGCTCCACCACGGCGATTAAAAACGGCACCACCACCACCATGGCGCAATAGGTCATCCAAATGCCCGCATACTTGCCTCCGTCACTGAATACGAGCGCATCCAACGTTTGTTCCAGCGTCTCGTTACCGGAAATCAGCTGGAATAACAGTGTCACCCCAATCGCCCCGTAAAACGTCACCGCCATCGGCCAATATCGCGCGATCAAATCCCGCACACTCCGCCCTTCCGGCCGGCCTCCGACTGCTCTTGCAATCGACGCGCCAAAGATCACCAACAA
>CAXBOL010000450.1:0-4766 GCA_963977295.1 uncultured Opitutaceae bacterium | reverse complement strand
CCGTCTGGTTCTTCCATCCAGTGTTTGCCGTAGTAGGAGCGGCCAAAGTCGAAGTTTTCGGCGGGGAACTTGCCATTGTGCCACTTGCCGACGTGGCCGACGTAGTAGCCGTTATCCCGCAACAGACCCGGATACGTTTCGGACCAGGGCGTTTCGAATCCGGCGAAGCCACGGTTGCCGTGCCGTGACATCCATTGCCCCGTAAAGAGGGTGGCGCGACTGACGCCGCAGATGGCGGTGGTGACGCACGCACGGGTGAAACGCACGCCATCGTGGGCGAGTCGATCGATGCGGGGGGTCTTGACGACGGGATTGCCCGCCACTCCGAGGGAATCGAAGCGCCAGTCATCGGCGAAGAGCACGAGAATGTTGAGCGGTTTTTCTGGGGTGGCCGACAAGGTCGACAAGACGGTTATGGTCAACCCAAGCAAAGCGGAGAGTTTGTGGAAATGAGTCACGGCGAGAAAAGGGGGCCAAGGGGCAAGCACCTCTAATGAAAGGGGTAACATCCTAGCAGACAACCCTGAGGCGGAAAAATGGACAAAATGGGAAGTGCTTGTCGTAATGCATTTTCCCATCCTGGAGGGGAGGGGGCCGGTTAGGATTGAGTTTCCGTCCTTTCATCTCCAGTAAACCTCCATTCTCGCCTGTTCCCCTTTCTGCGTTAATCCCCATGATCCCCTCAAAAATTGCCCTAGTCACTGGGGCCGGCTCCGGCATCGGGCGGGCCTGTGCTCATGCGTTATTGGATAACGGATACGCGGTGGTGTTGGCGGGGCGAAGGCTGGAGGCGCTGCAGGAAACTGCCAGACATCCGCACGGGGCGAATACGTTGGTCGTGCCTGCAGACGTGAGTGACCCGGAGTCGGTGCGAGCGTTGTTCGCCCGAACGAAGGAGTGTTTTGGGCGGCTGGATTTGTTGTTCAACAACGCCGGGGTGGTCTTGCCGGCGAGTCCGGTGGAGGATATCAACCTCGCGGACTGGCGGTTGGCCGTCGATGTGAATCTCACGGGCACGTTTCTGTGCACGCAGCAGGCGATTAGGTTGATGAAGACGCAAACCCCGCAGGGTGGACGCATCATCAACAACGGATCGGTTTCGGCCCAAGTGCCACGGGTCGGCACCGCCGCTTACACGGCCACCAAGCACGCGATCACGGGTTTAACGAAGTCGACCTCGTTGGATTGTCGCGCTTACAATATCGCCTGTGGGCAAATCGACATTGGCAATGCCGGGGAGCATGTGCGCGAAAAGATGGCTGAAGGCGCAATGCAAGCCAACGGCCAGGTCGTGTCCGAACCCGCGATGGACGTGACGAACGTATCGAATGCGGTGGTGTATATGGCGAGTCTGCCCCTCGATGCGAATGTGCAGTTCATGACCATTACGGCGACGACCATGCCGTTTATCGGACGGGGGTAGGAGAGGGAAAGCTGAAAGACTGAATGGCTGAAAGACTGAATGGCTGAAGGAATGAAAAGCTGAAGGTCGGAGGGCTAAAAGTCTAAAAGTCCTAGGTCTTGAAGTGGGACGGAGCGTGTGAGCCCGTAGAGGGTGTCTCGCAAGGCGAAAGGCCCCTAAGGGGGACGGTGTGGGTGCCCCTTGGGCGACAGAGGAACAAGGTGGGAAAGTCGGAAAGTCTTAAGATCTGAAGGTGGAAGGGTCTGAAGCTCCGAAGGTCAAAAATGTGGGAGGGCTCATTTCGATCATGCGGCGTCAGCGTCGTGGGACCTCAATTCTGCAGTCTTTATTCTAAATTTTGAATTCGCTTCCGTGGGGAAGGGGAGGAGGAAAAGGCTGAAAAACTGAAAGCTGAAGGCTGAAATGGGCGGGCGCGGGCGGCTCAGGGGAAATGTAAGGCGTTCGTTCGCGAATGCCGCGGAGGAGTGGTAGCCGAGCTGGAGCTCGGCGTTCCAAGGAGGGGGATCCTTTTGCTACCTTTTGATGAGGCCGGCGGCTTGGAGGATGGGGGCAGGGATCTCTTTGATGGGGCGGATTTGCATGCGGCGGAAATAGACTTCGGCAGCTTCGCTTTGGAGCTGGAGTTTGCCGCGAGTGAGGGGACGCGACACGTTGTCGATCTTGACTTGGGTGTCGCGCAGGGCGTTGACGACGTGGCCGTTGGAAAGGAACACGGCGCGGTCGCCGACGGTGTAGAGTTCGACGGTGTTCCATTCGCCTTCGCGTTCGTAGTCAGCGGAGCGTTTGACCATGGGGGCTGCCGAGCCGGGGCGGGCTCCGGTGATTTTGAGTTCACCCTTGGGGTCGAAGGCCCAACCCTTATCCCGAGGCACGATGGTGACTTGGGCGGAAGTGCCAGCCAGGCAATAGAGATCACCGAAATTGGTTTGTTCGATCTGCACTTCGAGGCAGCGCTTCCACACGTTCCAGAATGAACCGTGAGGGCCGACACAATGGAAGAGCAGGCCGTTGTCGCGGAGGCGGGTTAAGCGCGGCTCCCAGATTTTTTGGCCCCATTTGGTCTCGAGTCGAACGTGGTAATTTTCGTATTCGGCGAGGGTGGTGAGTCCGCCGTAAATTTCGCCGGTGATTTTAAGCACGATTTCACCTTCTTGCTCGATCACCGAGAAGACTTGTTTGGGATCATTGTTTAACCCCAGGGGCGTGCCAGTCTTGCCGTCAGGACTCACCGGTGTTCCAGGAGGCAGGTCTTTGACCGATTCGTGGGGCACTCCCATCCACAGTTCCCATTGGGAGAGGTCAGGATCGAAGAGATCGGTCCATCCCTCGGTTTCGGACGCGTGGGCGATGCTTCTGAGTAGGACAAGCGAAAGGACCAGGGAGGTAAGGAGTGGTTGGTTCACAATCAGAATGTTGGACGGGGGAAAAGGGGAAAGCCCGGAGGATCGGCGGACGTTGAACCATTAAATCGTCTAGGCTGAACAATACGGTCGAAGGTCAGATTTAGAGGTTTGAAATAGGGGTTGGATTTTAGGGAATTGTCGCAGCGATTCCAATGGAGCCGTGAGGAATTCTTGGTTGTTATGCGTTTCTTCCGAACCGATATCCAGGATGGCACCGGTGGCGGAGGAACTGAGTCGGTCAGGGATGAAGAGAAATGATCGATCCGACGTGGATTTGCACGGGACCCACGATTCCTGAAATTTCCGCTGAGGCGTCAGGGACGGGAGCAAAAATCGTCCAGGTTTTGCGATCCGCCTCGGGCAAACTGGCGTCGTAGCGCAGGCGGTTGTGCCAGGTGTTGGTGACTTCGATTTCCAACTCATTTTTTCCGACGAGAGCGAAAGGCGTGATGTCGGTGCGGAACGGCGGGGCCCACAATTTGGCGACGGGCTGGCCGTTGAGACGGACAGTGGCGATGACGGAGACGCGACCAAGGTCGAGAGTGAGGCGCGTGTCGGAATTGAACGCGGGCAAGTCGATCGTGCGGCGGTAGGTGGCGGTTCCAGCGAAGGCGGCGGTGACCGGATCGGAAAGATCTGACCAGGGCTTGAGTCGGGGCAGCTCGACATGGGCTGGGCTGTCCCAGCCGGCGGGAAACGAGAGGGTCCAACCGCTCTCGAGGGAAATTGAGCGAGGACTTTGAGTTGTGCCTGTAACGATGGATTGGTCGGATCGAGTCACTTGGTAGTGACCTGGTTGCCAAACCAAGAGATGTTTTCCGTTGGGGAGTGCTATCGGTGCGAGTGGCGGGGGAGTGATCCAAGGCTGCACGAGACCGCCCGGAGTCAAACCGAGGTAGGGAAATGGGTTGGCGCGGTCGACGTGGTCGCCATCGGTCGCATCAACGACCGTTGTCATGTTGTGAATGATACGCGTGGCGACGGGGGCGGATGACTCCGGCGAAAAGACTACAAAAACCGAACCTGCGGCGGGCAAATTCAAGGCGACCCGGGTCTGGTCAGGCTCGCGGGAGAAGATGGTGGCGGGCTGGCGTTCACCGGTCACGGGATCCCAGAATGTGGGTGTGCCGGTGGTGCGGAAGGTGAGGTTCGCATCAAGCGGGGAGAGGCGATCTGCGGCGATAAAGTAGATGTCGGTATCGCCCTCGCGTCGATGGGTCCACGTGGCGCTGGAAGTGCCGGTGACGTCGGGAGTCAGGCCGAGCGCCGCGATGGAGGTGTCCAATGACTTGTCCCAGAGCAATCGCCCGGCCCCGATGCGCCGATCACCGTTCGGGGCCAAAGGATCTCCCCAGAGTTCGGCGATCAAGGCGGCGAACTCGACGTCGGCGGCTGGGCCGCCTGTGAGGGAGGCGTTTTGCCGCGGAGCCGGACCAATGACCGTCGCACCATCGCGCAGGAGTTCGCGCAGGCGTCGGAGTGTCGGCACAGTGAGCAGGGCACAGTTTTCGGGGCGCAACCAGAGCACGCGCCAGCTGTTACCCGCCGCGTTCCGTAGCATCCCGTCTTGGACGAACAGGTGGTGGATGAGGGCGTCGGCGTTGGCGTAGTCGTATTTGAACCCTGCAGGAAAAGGAGCGTTTTGGCGGGGTTTGTGGTCCACGGCGTCGCCGAGATACCAGAGCACATCGATCACGGGCTGGCCTTGTTGCAGGAGGTAGTGGCAACGGGCGAGGTAGTCGGTAAACAACGGCATGTGCTGCCACCAAGTTTGACCGCGAATGAAAGGCGTGCCGATTGGTCCGCCGAAGGAGGTGCCGGGCACCACGTCGAGTCGGGGATTGTGCGTGTAGGTGTGGAACACGAGGTGATTTATCCCAAGAGCAAAATGGCGATCGGCGACGGCTTTGAGCGAAAACGGATGATCATTCCACGTCAGG
>CAXBOL010000449.1:0-4774 GCA_963977295.1 uncultured Opitutaceae bacterium | reverse complement strand
CGCTGGCTCCGACCGTCTAAGTCTCTACCTCTGGGTTATGAAACTGTTATTCATCGGAGGCACCGGCAACATCAGCACCTCTTGCAGTAAGCTTGCGCTGGCCTTGGGCCACGAACTGTGGCTTTTGCACCGGCCGGGGCGACCGGGAATGGAGGGGGCGCATGACTTGGCGTGTGATATCAATGACGAAAAGGCGGCCGCGAAGGTCTTGGCCCCGCACCGTTTTGACGTCGTGGTGCAGTTCATTGCGTTCAAACCCAACCAAGTTGAGCGAGATTTGCGATTATTGGAGGGGCGTTGCGACCAGTATATCTTCCTGAGTTCGGCCTCGGCCTACGCCAAACCGCGCGGATTCGCGCCTACGACGGAGCGGACGCCGCTGGAGAACCCGCGTTGGCAGTATTCCCGAGATAAGATTGAGTGCGAACGCGTGCTGGAAACCAAGACACCCGCGTCGATGAGCTACACCATTGTGCGACCGTCGCACACCTATGATTCGGTGATTTTGTTGCCGATCGGTGGGTGGCAGAGTTTCACGGCCGTCGATCGAATGCGGCGAGGGTTGCCGGTAATCGTGCCCGGCGATGGCACTACTTTGTGGACGATCACGCACGCCGAAGATTTTGCCCAAGGACTTTTGGGGTTGTGCGGAAACCCCGCCGCGCGGAATGAAGATTTTCAAATCACGTCAGATGAAGCCCTGACCTGGAATGAGATTTACGCCCAAACGGCGGTAGCGGCGGGAGTGTCCGACTCCAAGCTCGTGCACATCGCCTCTGAGCTGTTGATCGCGTGGAACCCGGATTGGGAAGGATCGCTCTTGGGCGACAAGTCCCACACTGCATTGTTTGATAACACGAAGTTGAAGCGAGCGGTGCCGACCTTTGAGGCGAAGATACCGTTCAGTGAAGGAGTGAAACGGACGATGAAGTGGTTTGATGCCGACGCCTCGCGGCGGAAGCTCGTGCCAGAGGACAATGCGCGAATTGATGCGATTCTGGAAGCTTACGCTAAGGCGTGGCCAGGAGGGACTATGGGCTAGGCGAAACGCGTGGCTGATAAGGTCTTCGCAGGGCGATGGGGGTCGGACGTAAAGTCAGATCCACAAGCGAGATGGGTCGTTGTGCGATGAGCCAGACGTTATGTCCTCTGTTGTGGGATGGGTGACTTTTCCCGTGAGTAACTGCCAGTGCAGGCTGAAGCGCCGCACTACGATGCTGTGGGACGGTTCGAGTCCGCCCGACGGAAACGGGAAGGTGGTTTTATTCGTCAAGCGATGATCGTCGTCCTCCTTCGCCGAGGCTTCCACCTACGCCAAGGCTACGGGGGACAAGTCGGAGGACAGAGTTGAATCAAATCTTGATTCAACTCTGGAGGCGCGGGGCGGTCTATGGGCGGAGCCCATGGTTTGACATCGACCGCGGCTCGCGGAGCGAGGAGGCGGTTCGAGTCCGCCCGACGGAAACGGAGGGAAACTCTCGTAAAACAAAATTCGCCCGTCGACAGAATCGATGGGCGAAAAATTGGAGGCGCGGGGCGGAATCGAACCGCCGATAGAGCTTTTGCAGAGCTCGGCCTTACCACTTGGCGACCGCGCCTTAATCAGAGAGAGGCGGAAGTTGTAAAGATTCCGCGCATCGCGCAAGTCCGGAAAACAATTAGATTTTATCGCCGTCAACCAAATCAAGCCGGAGTTTGGGTCGGAGAAAGTTTAGGATCGGTGGAGGGCGTCCACATCGGGGGTTTGGAGTCCCCTTTTTGGTAGGTCATGGCTAAACTGAAGCGGAAGGTGGAGCCTTGATTGGGGACGCTATCGACGGAGATGGCCCCACCCATAAGTTCGCAGAGTCGTTTGGAGATCACCAAGCCCAATCCCGTCCCACCGCGTCGGCGCGTGCTGGATGAATCCAATTGGCTAAATGGTTTAAACAGCTCGGCCACCCTGCCAGCCGGGATACCAATGCCGGTATCGGCCACCGTGAAAAACAGTCGAGTTTTCTTTAAATTATTCTCCAATGTTTCATCGGTGCGGGAGCAGGAGACGGCGACATCGACGCTTCCTTGCTCGGTGAACTTCATCGCGTTGCCGATCAGATTCATGAGGATCTGACGCATTCGTGCATGATCGCCGTTAAGAATCACTGGAACGCTGGGATCGACTTTGAGCGAAAAGGCCAGACCGGAGTTTCGGGCGATTTTGGTGAAGTGTGCCGAGACATCATCCATGCTATCGCGCAAAGAAAATGGCGTTTGCTTTACCTCGATTTGACCGGCCTCCAGTCGGGAAACGTCTAATATGTCGGTAATGAGTGTTTCGAGAGTGACCCCGCTTTGATGAATATTGGCGACATATTCGTTTTGATCGGCGTTCAAACCAGTTTCCTTGAGCAGTTTGGAAAAACCAATGACGGCGTTGATAGGCGTGCGAACTTCGTGGCTCACGACGGCGAGAAATTCGCTCTTGGCTCGGTCGGCGGATTCGGCCGCTTCTTTAGCTTGAACGAGGGCGGCTTCGGCTTGTTTCTGGGCGGTGATGTCGTGACCAACCCCTTGATATTCCAGAATACTGCCCGAGGGCGATTTAATGGCGCGATGAGTCCAAGTGAAGTTGATGGCGCGACCGGCAGAATCGGGCAGCTCGAGGTCAAAAGTCGACATTTCAGGTAGATTACCTTGGAAGTCGCGTTTGGGATAACCGAGATCGAAGAGCGGGATGCGTTGGCCGATCAGTTGATTGCGTTTCTTGCCGTAAAATGTGGCGTAGGCTGTATTAACGAAGGTCAGTTTACCATCCGGCCGATAACGGCAGATGAGGTCGATTTGGTCCTCCACGACGCCCCGGTAGCTGGCCTCCACCTTTTGCAGGGATTGGGCCATACGTTCGATTTGACGGGCGAGTCCGATAATCTCATCCGGCTCCTGATGGAGATCATCGTCGAATGCCTCCAGGGGCTGGCCGCCTTCATTTTCAACTCGGTCCGTCTGGGTGCGGGCGGTTTTGTTGATGGTGCGAAGCCGCTCCATCAGGGTGCGATCCCAGACATACCCGGCCATGACCAGCAGGATACATCCAATGATGGCTAATCCGATAAGCCAATAAGTTGATCCTAAACGCTCCCGGAGTTCCTCATCTGAAGCTATCGCAATCAACGCGGCGGCAAGACTGGCAGAAAGTGCCAGGATCATGACCGTTTTACGCTGAAAAAAGGCACCCATGAACGGAGATAATATTTATTTTGGACCCGAGTCTAACCGAAAACGCCAACGATGTTCAGGACGATCGACCCTTGAACGTGAGCTCTGCAATTCCGGATTTATCGAGGTGGCCCAAGCCGAGAGCACGCATGCGATCATACTGCAGTTTGGTGGCTGCAGCCAGCGGCATTTGGAGTCCTGCTCCACAGCCCAGGACCCACGCGATGGTGCTGTCCTTGGCGGCATGGTCCGCGGAAAAATAGCAGTCATGATCCCTATTTTGCATGTCCTCTCCGTCGGTTTTCAGCACCTGAGAGTTGGCGCCGGTTTGGGAAAACACTTCACGCAGCATATCGAGATCGAGACCGAGCGCCTGACGCTGCGGCCGCCGATCCATGCAGATTTCCGCCCAAGCCGAGGCCCTCTGCGAGGGCCGCCGTGTTGATGTTCATCACCATGTTCACGAGCGCTTTAACCTGCGCGGCGGAGCCGGCTGGTCCGATGTAGCGCAGGGCCGTGCTCAAATCATCGAGGATGGGACGCAGATTATCGAACACGGCTTTTTCACCCGCGCACATGAGGTAAAGCGTGCCTTGACGTGCCTGAGGAATAGAGGAGGCCATGCAGGCTTCCAACGATGCCGCTCCCACGGCGTGAGTGCGGCGCTGCACTTCAACGTGCGTGGCCGGCGTAAGGGTGGCGCAGTTGATGACGTTGAGCTGGGCCGCGTCATCGGTCACCACGGTAATGATCACATCCGCTTGAGCGGTGACTGCGGCAAGGGAGTCCGCTTGGGTTGCGCCGAGTTCGGAAGCCAATTCGGCCGCCAGAGCGGTGGCGCGGTCGTAAACCACCGACACGAGGTGACCTTGATCTTTGAGACGACGTGCCATGTTGGCACCCATGCGGCCAACGCCAACGAATCCAATTTTTTGAGACATAACGGGAAGTGAGACTAAAGTTGAGATCTAAGGGTTAATTTAGTGAGCGAAAAACGGATTGTTTTGTTTTTCTTGGGCCAAGGTGGTGATGGGGCCGTGTCCGGCCGCGAGCACGGTGTCCCGGGGGAGGGTGAAAATTTTCGACCGATCGAGGCGGAGCTGTTCTTCGAAATGGGTGGGGCTGCCTCCGACCGAGCAGGAAAAAAGCGAGTCACCCACGATGGCGAGGGGCCAGCTCAGCCCTTTGATGAAGAAAGTGGTTTGACCGGGAGAGTGCCCGGAAGTCAGCAGGGTCTTGATGTCCAATTTGCCGATGTGGAAGTGGACATTTTCATCAAAGGTTTTGGCTCCAGGCAAGTCGACGGGTTCGAGTCGATGCGACCAGATTTCAGCCTGAGGGCAGGCGGCAGCGACCTTGGGTAAATCAGCGATGTGATCGTCGTGCGTATGGGTGACAAAAATATATTTCACGCGCAAGCGATCGGAAGCGATGACATCGAGCATGGCGTCGGCATTGGCGCCGGAATCGAACACCGCAGCCTCTCGTGATTTTGCGTCCCACACGAGGTAGCTATTCACGGTCATATCCTCGAACGGGGTGTTGAAAATTGCGAAACCACGGGGAAAGGTGGGGATTT
>CAXBOL010000448.1:0-4775 GCA_963977295.1 uncultured Opitutaceae bacterium | reverse complement strand
CCCGCTTGCTCGTAGGCAGCCAAGGCGTTTCGAGCCGCATCAAGATTGCCGGCACCGAACGCAACATTAGCCTGAGCCAACAGCACCACCTTGCGCTGCTCCTCAAGTTGTTTGATCACGGGCATCGTCAGCGGATTCTCGGGCATAGATTGGATCGCCGACTCAAGCACGGCGTTGGCCACCTCAAAATTTTGCTCCCGCATCAACTCCTGAGCCCGCTTACCTTCGGTCATGGCGACTTCAATCAATTGTTCCTGTCTGGCCTCCTCTCCCGCCGCGAGCGACGCTAGCTCTGCCTCCATCGCGGCCATTTCGTCGATCACCGGCGGTGCCCGGTTCTCCGCCAAAAAAGGATCATCCGGCGGGGTCGACCACGTCGTGGAAGCAGCGGTCGGCGGAAGCACGATCTCTGGCGTCGCAGTAGGTTCATCGTGTCGACTCAAACGCTCCTGCTCTTCGGCCAAGTCTTGCTGCACCGACAACAGTAATCGTTTCACGGCCGGATCATCGGGCGCGATTTGTGAAAGCTCTTTTAAGTTACGCAAGGCGGCTTCCAGATCATCAGCATCGCGAGCACGGAGGGCATCGGCCATCAACCGAATCTTGGTTTCGGTCAGGGATTGGGCGTCCGCAGCTGAGGGAACCATCGCAATTAGCAGCGCTGCCAAGAGGGTCTGACCGAGGGATCGAAAATTTTGGTGTGAATCAAAAAACATGAGAGACCCGGGGAGTGAGTTAGGGCGTTCCAAAGGTTGTGTCGGCATCAAAGTGAGACGGCTCTGCGGTTTTTGGGCCTAAAGTCCGTATTTCATCGGTGCCATCCGGCAAAATCTTGCGAATCTCCACCCTGTCGACCTCTACACTTACGGCGAGGACCTCATACCTATCCTCTCCGATCTGCCAGGATTCGCCCGCTTTCAGAGTGCGCTCCTCGCCAGTCTTCATTGCTCGCAGCGTTACCGTCGGTGTATCGGTCCAACGCCGTCCGGCCGAAGACAATCGCACCGAGGTTTCGGCGCGTTCATCCCAAACTCCGGCTACCGCGACGATCTCCCGCAGCGGCATACTCTCGGGCACAATGGTATCCTCCCGCCGCACATCCAGGGACCGCACCACCAATCCTAGGTCTTCAAATCGATCCCCGGCTCGAGCCACCACGCCTTCTCCCGTGATTTCGTTTTGAAAAATCCCCCAAGGTTCATCGCCACCGCCAGCATACCCCACCAATTGTAACCGATACAGCTCAGGTTCGATAACCAGAACAATCAGGCCAAAGGGAATTTCATCCGCCCGAGACTCCGACGGCGCCTCCTGCGGCCGCGAGATTGAGAATTTTCCGGTCTGCCGATTGTAAAAAATGACCGGTGGCGTGAAGACGTCGAAAGCCCAGTCATCCCCCACTCGATCCCCTGCCGGTTCGGGCCACGAGACGGTGGCCTGCCGCGATGTTTCAATATCCACCGGTTCAAATTCCAACTCTGTTCCCGCCAGCGCCGGCAGTGGAACCCGGAGAGTCGCAATTGCAGTTTCACCCCACACCGCCCAAGATCCCACTGCGAGCGAGAACAGGCTGCAGGCCGTAAGCACCCATTGATCAATTGAAAACCTTGGGATGATCGGCTTCATCGCGCTTCATCGCCTTCCTCATCGACCCTCTTTTGCTTTGGTCCCACAAAATCCAAATATTCGATCGTGACCAGAAAGGTCGAATCGTTCACCGCGATGACCGGCACCACTGTTTCACTGTCCTTGGTCACGAGTGAGCCTGCATCCTCGTCCCTAAAAAGATCGGCCAACGAACGAGCACCTCCCATGCCCCGGCCTTCGTTGCCGACTGGCTCCACTTCAATCTGACGCACAGCCACCGGGATGTCCAGATGCTGAAGTTCACGCAGAAAACGACGCAGGGTTGAAGTTTGGCCCACGAAGCCCAGACAAAATGCTTCCGTATCCACAACTCCAGCACGAGCCAGGCGACGCGAGTTCGGCCAATCCAAATAGTCGTCGCGCGCACCACCTCTGCGGCGCTGCGAACCGTCGACGGTTGCGACGGTTAGAGGAGCTTCGCGCTGAGTCCGAATCAGACGGATCGGCCGCGCCCGCCACAGCGCCGAAAGCAGTCGATCCATCACCAACTGCTGCCGAAACACTTCCCCGACCAACTCGGTCTCCGGTCCACTATTGGCATACTCCGAGAATCCAAATTGAGTGCCATCGGGAATTTGCACGCCCGCTTGCTGTGCCCGCATCCGTTGGGCTTCGACGAACTGCGCCAATCCAAAAAACGCATCGGCTCGTTGCGCTGGAGGTGCCTCACTCCAAATCGGATCCTTAGCCGCGCCTCCCAACCCCGATCGCAATTTGCCCAGGTCGAGCTCCCCTTCCGCGACTTGTTGTGCAAGTCCATTCGCCACGGATTCGATCGGAACGGGGTTCGCCGCTTGCATACCTCTCCACTCGGTTTGACGCAGCCGCCATAGTTTGTCTGCTTTTTCCGCCCGACCGTATTGAATCCAAGACCAGCTTCCTGCCGTGAGCGCCAGTGCCAGCAGCCCTAAGATCGCAGCCAGTGCGTTCGAAGAAAATTTGGAGGTGACTAACTTCACAACAATCTCGCCGGGTTGGTGACCAAGGTGAAGTCGAATCGCAGCAATCCTGGCTCACTCGAGTCAAACCGTTCGCCCTCCACCGCCGAGACATAGTCTGAACCAACCAGACCGTCCAGGAGAGCCGTCACCCGTTCGTAAGAGGACTGACTGACCCGGGAGAGTGGGTTTTCCCGATCCAACAAACGCCCTGAAATCCGCAGGCGGAGCGGAGCGGCTTCAAGTTCAGACTCGGTTTCTGATTCATTCCCTGTCCGGCGCGAAGCCGCCACCGGACGAACCACCTGAGGTGGAGGCAAAATCAGTAACCGTTCGATCCACACATCTTGGACGGCCGCGAGTTGGCGTTGTAAATCGAACAACAAACCTGGCCACGCTCCTTGAGCGACGCCCAACTGTCGCAAGATCACGGCTTCCGCTGCCACCGTATTCAAACGCTCCACATATTCGGCGTTTCGAGCCCGCAATGCGTAAACCGGAACGAGTCGTTGCCCCAGAGTCGCAGCCGCTTGCGTCCGTGCGTTGGCCAATCGGTGGTAGTGCAATCCAGGAATCGCCAACGCTAAAATCAACAGGGCTGCCGCCGCCAGCCACCGCGGCCTCCCCGCTCTGGCCTTGCGCGTCGCCTCCACCGCCGTGGGCAACAAATTAATCCAAGACGACGTAGTAGGATTGGAAGTGACCGCCCCAACCAGATCGCCCAATCGGTCCGCACCAAAGAGGTCGACCTTTGCCTGAACCCCAGACGCAAAACTTAAACCGTTTAACTCTGCATCGGTGGTCACCGATAACTTGAGCGCCTCCTGCAGGCACGGCGCGAGTCGGGTCTGGATGGCCCCTCCACCGCTCAGTTTCACGAAAGTCGGCTCTGCCCCTTCATGTCGTCGACGGTGGGCAACCAAAGATCGGCTCACCTCCTGCGTGATCTTTTCCGTAAACAGGGTAACCGCCGCGTCCACCGCCTTGGCCACCGGAGACTCCTCCGGCAGATCTAATCCGTCGCGCAACACGCTAAGCTTCAACTGCTCGGCCTCCGAAAACGTGACTTCGAGTCGATCGGCGATGGCTCGGGTAACCGTGTTGCCTGCAATACTTACCGTGCGGAAGTGAAATCTCGAGTCTTGTCGGAAAAGCAAGTGGCTCGACCGCGCTCC
The DNA here is from genome assembly GCA_963977295.1 of uncultured Opitutaceae bacterium. GTDB lineage: Bacteria > Verrucomicrobiota > Verrucomicrobiia > Opitutales > Opitutaceae > Actomonas. The sequence goes on along the minus strand of CAXBOL010000448.1, from coordinate 1,015 downwards.
AACCACGACCCACATTCCCGGCGCACCTTCGCCTCCTTCCCGCAGCATGATGCCGTTGGTAAACGCCAAACCCGCCGCCCGAACACATCGCGTATCCAATCCATGGCGACCAAGCAGCTCGATATACGGCTGCACATTTTCGTTCTTAACGGCCGCAAACAGCACCTCCAGTTCACTATCCCGATCATCAATGACCTGATGCCCCCATACCACTTCGCTCAAGTCGAACGGGATGCTTTGTTGCGCTTCGAAGCGGATAATTCTCTCTCGCTGCGCACTGGCAACCGATGGGATTTTGACCAGCTTGGTTAGCACGAGATGACCGGGGATCACGAGATCGACCGGAACGTTGCGGGCCGAAAAAATCCCCACGGTCTTGGCTACCGCTGCCGCCAGTTCGCTACCCACTTCACCGTCACTTGAGTTGACGGGAACAAAACTCTCGGCCGCAAAAAGATTCCATTGTAAACGTCCCGACTTCGATTGCCCAAACTCAGCAGCAGCGAAATGACTCGCCCCTACCTCGACGATCCGCACTCGTGCCTGGGTCTTCGATCGAGGAAACATCCTCATGGCATCATGGTGCGGGGTAACATCGTTCGATCGCGTCTCAGTCTACTCGAATCATGGTGGGCGCGGAATCCGTGCCGGAGGTGCCGGCCCACGGGGTGAGGTGCTGGGGTAGCAGAATTCCCGCATTCCACTTCGCCTGCTGGTCCACTTGTCTCCGAAAATTCTCCAGAGCCTCGGCACTCGAAAACCCCGGCCCGACTTGATCACGGCTCAACGGGAGTTCCTTCCCTGCCACCGAAAGATCAACCGACCAAAATCGCAAATTCCCCTGCAAGCGATCTCGCCTCACGATTTCTGGAGGCAAATAGAATCGAAATACACTCTCCCCGGCCTCCAAGGCCACCGCCGTGGATTGAGCCTGATAGAACTCAAGCCCAGCAGGACGATCCCGGGACTCCGTCGCCACACTCAGCTTCACGCCCACGCGATCCGCAAATCGACT
>CAXBOL010000447.1:0-4778 GCA_963977295.1 uncultured Opitutaceae bacterium | reverse complement strand
CACAGAGATTTCTTTGGTGACGCCCTTAAGAGAAAAGAGACCGACGGCGGTGCCGGTCGTGGTGTTGCCCTCGGTCTTGGCCATTTTGAGGTCCTTGATTTCGAAGACAATCTCAGGATTGGCGGCGGCGTTGAGCCAGCCGTCACTCAACAAATGTTCCCGCATGGTGTCGTTGGTGACTTTCAGCGAGGGGGTGGACACCACAATTTTCCCGGAGAGTTTTTCGGGTTGGGCGGGGTTGAAATCGACTGTGCCCGTAATCCCGTTGGCCGTGCCGGAGATGGGCTCGAGCAGGGAGTCAAGGTGGAACGAAATTGCGTTTACGCCCTTGGGGTCCTGGAAGTCAAAACTGACTGGACCGGCGATCGCGGAAACGCTGGCCGCGACAGAGAGGAGGAGGGCGGAGATGGATTTAGTCATGTGAGTTTTAAGATTTAGGTTTCGGTTTGAACGCGGGCAGGAAAGTCAGGCTGAAGATCAAGGCGGCGAATCCCACGCCCAAAGCCAGGATATCGAATCCAGGCACAAATCGTTCTTCGTAGGTGATGTATTCGATTTGGGTGATCTCATCGATCATTGTCACGGGCACTCGATTCATCGACCAACCAGTATGCGCACCGTTAAGCGCCCAGAATCCTGCGACGACGAGCAGGTCCAGCAATGCGGCGATGCTTAAGATAAGACGGATTCGATTCACTGACGCGGTAACGGGGGAGGTTTGACCCGAATTGCAAATCCTACCGTCAAAATTTCCGCCGCAGCGCTCCGAATCGTTTAGATGATCAACATCGCATCGCCGTAACTGAAGAAACGGTAGCGATGCGCAATTGCCTCCGCGTAAATCGTTTTGAACCACTCAATGCCTGCCGTGCGACCGGGCGTAAGGAAGGCGGCCAGAAGACAGAGGAGAGTCGAGCGAGGCTGGTGAAAGTTGGTGATCAAGGCATCGACTCCCGCGAACGGGCGCGGCGGATAGATAAAAATGCCGGCCTCGGCCAAGTGGGGATGATCCCGCGGGGAGTGGTGGACCGTGCGGAAGTCTTCGATGGCCCGCACCGAAGTGGTCCCGACGGCGATGCGCCTGCGCGAGGTGGAACAGACCGTGCGTTGAGTTTCGACCGGTATTTCGTAGACTTCGCGGTGAATATCGTGATCGGTGATCAAATCGGTTTTGACGGGACGAAATGTGCCGAGACCCACGTGTAACGTGACCTCGTTGATTTCCACCGACTGGCGAAGCAGTTGCGCAAAAATTTCAGGGGTGAAATGCAATCCTGCCGTCGGGGCGGCGACCGCCACTTGGCGGGCGCGGTTGGCGTAAACGGTTTGGTAACGTTCGAGGTCGCTCGGCCGATGCGCGTCGTTGGTTTGGCGGGCGATGTAGGGTGGCAACGGCATCTGACCGAGTCGGTTGGCCGTGCTCACCATCGTTTCCGACGAACGCGAGAGGGTGAACGTGACTTTGGCCACGCCGTCAGCGGCTTTCGATTCCACCACGGCTTCGAATTCCTGTGGCACCCCGAAAGTCGAGCCGACCGGGAGTCGTTTGCCGGGGCGGAGGAGGCACCACCAAGACTCGCGTCCCGAAGCGTTTGCATCAGCGCGCAGTAAAAAACACTCCACCGCTCCCCCGCTGGGACGACGCGCGGAAAGTCGGGCGGGCAGCACGGCGGCGTTGTTGCGAATTAACGTATCGTTCGCGCCGAGGAAGCCGGGCAGATCGCGAAAATGATGGTGCGACACCGACTGCGTTGTGCGATCAACGACCAATAACTTGGATTCGTCGCGGCGTGTGGTCGGGCTCTGCGCGATGAGGTCATCGGGCAGCTCGTAATCGAATTGGTCGGTGGTCAATGGCATGGCGCTAGATTGCGAATCTCAGGCAACTTCTCCCGATGCAGCGCTTTGTCGACAACGTTCGATGACTTCCAAAAGGGTCCGGCTGTCTTCCAAGGTAATGGGGGGCGCACTCCCCCGCACCAGTGAGTCCCGCACGGCGGTGTAGAAACCTGCGCACTCGGAGCGGGTGGCGGGGACGATCTCGTCGACCCAGTGGATGCTTTCCGTTTGATAGGCTCGATCGGTGGCGGCGAGGCCGGTTTGGAGAGTGGGCGAGGGGTGGGCAGCAGGATCAAAATAACGCAAACGCCACGTTTGATCTGCTTCATGCCAAATTGCGGAACCGGTGGAACCGTGGACTTGCCACGGATGCGGCACGAGCGCCTTGGCTTGGCTGCAAGTGAGGTCGATGGATATGCCGGTCGTGCTTCTTAGTAGCACGTGAGTGTGATCGTCGGCATCTCCGATGCGGTGCACGATATCGGTCCGGCAGAACACGGATTGGATTTTCGGTGAATCGAGTAGCCACACTATTTCATCGATACCATGCGAACCGTAGTTGTTGAGCATGCCCCCCCCTTGAGTTTGGCGGGCTTGCCAGTCGCTGCGACGGTTAAAATTTCCGCGATGCCGCGTGACGGTGTGCACCCGGCCGAGCACGCCGCGATGTAGAATGCTTTTGAGCGTAACAATTTCGGGTTCGAATCGGGCGGGTTGATAAATGATGAGGTGCCGTCGAGCGGAGGTGGCGGCAGCAACCATTTGATCGAAATTAGCGACCGAGGATGTGGCAGGTTTGTCGCATACGACATGGGTGCCGGCGGCGAAGCACGCCAGTGTTTGCGGGCAATGGAACGGAGTGGGGGACGCTATCACCACGAGATCGATCGTGCACTGGGCGAACAGATCGGCGAGTTGCCCGAAACTGGGCACTCCCCACTTTGCCGTCGCTTCCGCGCCGCGAGATTCGACCGGGTCGACCACGGCGGTGAGTTCGAACCCGGGAGCGTGCTGAATGGCGGGAGCATGATAGCCAAACCCGATTCGCCCCAAACCCACCACGGCAGTTTTGAGAGGAAGCGAAGAGAGACTCGGTCGATCAGTTGTTGCGGGCATGGTATCACACTAGGTTCAGAAATTTTAACTGACGGCACCGGAGGTCGACCACAACGCCCAAACGATGTTTACGCTCCAAGTAAAGGGTGCCCTATCTTCGCCATCACTTTGAAAATGCCGCGATTGTCGATAGGGTGTGAAACTATGAAAAAGAAGTCATTGCCTACCGCTTTGGGAAAAGTGTTAGCCGACAGTTATGCACTGTTGGCTCAGACCCACGTGTGTCACTGGAACGTGAGAGGACCGTCATTTTTTTCCCTCCACAACGCGTTTGAAGCGCAATACACGGAGTTGTTTACCGCCGTGGATGTGATTGCGGAGCGGATCCGCGCCCTTGGGGAGTTAGCCCCTGGCGGTTTGCAAAACCTGGCCAAGATTGCCGATTTCAAAGAAATCAAACAGGACGCCAAAGCGGAAGACATGGTCAATCATCTCCATGCCCTCAATAAGGCGCTGGTGGCTGATTTGATGGTGGCTCGGGATCTCGCCGGAAAAGTCGGAGACGATCAGACTCAGGATCTGATGATCGCGCGGATTCAAGTTCACGAAAAAACAATCTGGATGCTCTCCAGTTTCCTGGGGAAGTAGTTCTCGCAACGAATCGCCGGAGCACGCGTTCCGGCCTTTTTTTGGGGCGACGTGACGGACTTGGTCAAAGCAATGGATGCATGCCTTCCGCGCGCACATTCCAAGTGCCGTCTGAGGGGATCCCGGGAAATTCGGTTTCGTTGCCCGGCCAGCCGGAAATCATGAGCGCGACGGCGGCGAGGAAGGCACCGTTAGCGGGGAGGTAAACCGCGATCTCAGTGCGGCCGGGGGCGGCGGACTGTCGCACGCGGTCGCTGCCCTGAGGACAATGCCCGTTGGGCGCATAGCGGTTGTTGGGTCCATCGCGGAGCAGGATGGCCACGGCATCTTCCGGGCGGCCCAACCGCGTCGCGGTCATGGCGATCATGGGGTAGTCCCAGCCCCAGATTTTTGCCTCCCAGTCCCAGTTCGTCAGCACGGCGTCGAGGGTGCGGTCCATGGTGGCACGGTCGACGTCGGGGCCGCCGGGCAGGAATCCGAGTGGCATCAGCATTTGGGGATGATCGTGGCGGCTCTCGAGGTTACTCCACGTGTCGGGGTGTGATTCGAGGGCGACGTATTTGCCGTCGATTTGAGCGAGGGGCGGCAGGTGGGCGAGACGTTGATCCCAGTCGGCGTCGCGCGGCTGGCCGGCACGTTCGCGCCACGCTTGGGCGGTTTCCAAAGCCCAACGCCAGTAGGCAAGTTCGAACGACGGATTCTGACTGGTGGCTTGATCGTGAATCTCCTGCGCGATCCAAAGGGGCGGACCGAGCACGTAGGTGCCGCGAACTTCGTCCCATTGCAGCATCGAGGCCATGCAGGCGGCGGTGGCTTCCACGAGCTCCGCGTAACGCAGGGAAGCGGGACCGGCGGAATCTTGGCGGCGGAGTAATTCGGCGAGGTAAATCGGGTGGGGTTGGTTCCACACGATGAGGGGATTCCCTCCTGGACTTTCGCGACTGACTGGACCGACCATCTTGGCCCAACGCGCACCTTGGAGCCGACGCGAAGTCGCGAGTTCGCGGGCGACGGGGAGTTGGCGCACAAACCACGCGAGGCTGCGCTCGGCGAGTTCGGGCCGTCCCCACGCGATGAAATGGGCAGTGTGCCACCAGACCATTTCGGTGTGGTGTTTGCCATACCACGTGTTGCACGTAAGACCGCTTTCCTGCGGGGGAATCTCGGCGGCGCATTGCATGGCGGTGAGGTATTGCGAAAGAATGATGCGCTCCTCCAACCTGGGGGCGAGCGGG
>CAXBOL010000446.1:0-4779 GCA_963977295.1 uncultured Opitutaceae bacterium | reverse complement strand
CCCGCACAGCCCTGCTCGATACAGCGCTCGGCACCTTCGTTTACGTGGTCAATGGCGAGGCCTTTTTGCGCACGCCCGTGTCTACCGGCGCGATGGACGACGCCCTAGTAGAAATCACCGACGGTGTTTACGACGGTGACACCGTCGTCACTTCACCCGTTAGCCAACTCTGGCTCACCGAACTTCGCCTCACAAAAGGCGGCGGTCACAGCCACTGATTCATCAACTTTTAGACAAAACTATTTCACATGATTGACAAAATTTTGGAGTTCGCACTCCGCCAGCGCGTGATCGTGCTGCTCGGAGCTTTCGGACTTATCGGTATCGGTTTATGGTCCGCCGCTCGGCTGCCCGTGGACGCAGTGCCAGACATCACCAACGTGCAAGTCCAGGTTAACACCTCGGTGCCCGCACTCGCCCCGGAAGAAATCGAAAAACTCGTCACCTATCCCATCGAAGTGGAGATGGGTGGCATCGAACGTCTGGATGAGGTTCGCTCCATTTCAAAATTCGGACTCTCGCAGGTTACCTTGATTTTTGAGGAAGGAACCGATCTCTACCGTGCCCGGCAGTTGGTCGGCGAGCGGTTGCAATCCGTCCTGGAGGAGCTTCCCGCTGGCGTCACGCCTTCGTTAGCACCGATCAGCACCGGTCTTGGTGAGATCTATCACTACACCGTTCACTATGCCGCCGATGCACCCAATGCCCCATCCGACGTTACCGAACGACAGAGGGAACTCCGGCTCGTGCAAGATTACGTGATCAAGCCCGCCCTGCGAACTGTCCCCGGCGTGACCGAGGTCAACACGGCCGGCGGCTACGACAAGCAGTTCGTCATCACCCCCGATCCAGCGAAACTCACCAGCCTCGGGCTCACCATCGGGGAAATCTCCGACGTCATCGCTGAGAACGTCAATAATGCCGGAGGCTCCGTCGTCGAGAAAGGAGGAGAAAGCGTGACGGTGCGATCCGTGGCCCGGGTGCAGACCATGGAGGATATTGCCAACCTCCCGCTGAAGTTCACCGGCCGGACCGCCGTCATTCGCGTGCGGGACGTCGCCACCGTCGGCATCGGATCCAGTGTGCGCACCGGCTCAGCTACACATGACGGTCAGGAAGCAGTAGTGGGGTCGGCCCTGATGCTCATCGGTCAAAATAGTCGCGTCGTATCCCAACGGGTGGACGCTAAGATCGAAGAATTACGTGGAAAACTTCCGGCCGGGATCGAGATCGAAACGGTCTATAATCGAACCAACCTCGTGAACCAAACCGTCGCCACGGTGGAAAAGAATCTCTTTGAAGGAGCCATTCTCGTGATCGCGGTGCTCATCGCATTGCTGGGTAACTGGCGTGCCGCTCTTATCGTCGCCTCTGCCATCCCACTCTCGATGCTCTTCGCCCTTACCGGCATGGTGCGATACGGCGTCTCCGGTAACCTCATGAGCCTAGGAGCGGTGGACTTTGGTCTGATCGTCGATGGCGCAGTCGTGATCGCGGAAAACATCGTGCGAATGCTCGCCCACCGGCAGCAGCAACTCGGGGGGCGTCTACTCACCAAGGAGGAACGCATGCACACTATTCTCACCGCGTGTAAACAGGTCGGAACCCCCACGGTGTTTGGTGTCGCCATTATCACCATCGTTTACTTCCCGCTCTTTACTCTTACCGGAGTCGAAGGGAAAATGTTCACACCGATGGCCTTCACCGTCGTGTTTGCTTTGGTGGGTGCGCTGCTTCTCGCGCTCACCGTGGTGCCTGTCCTGGCGTCATTCTTCATGACGGCCAAAGTGAGCGAAGAAGATAACTTCGCGATTCGTTTCGCGAAGCGCCTCTACCTGCCCGCGCTGAATTTTTGTCTGCGCGCACGCTGGTTGATCATCGCAGTCGCGATCGGCATCTTTGCGCTGTCGCTCTTTGTTTTCTCGAAATTAGGCGCGGAATTCATTCCCCAACTCGATGAAGGCGATCTGGCGGTGCAAATGATTCGGACGACGAGCATCGGGCTTTCATCATCAATTGAGATGCAGACCTCCGCCGAAAAACTCATCCTGGAGAAATTCCCCGAGGTCACTCACACGTTCGCGCGGATCGGCACCTCCGAAGTCGCAACCGACCCCATGGGTGTGAATGTAGGGGATTCCTACCTACTCCTCAAACCCAAGGAAGAGTGGCGCAAGATTGATGGTAAACCGATCACCAAGGACGAACTCACCAACCTTATGGCAAAGGATCTGGCCATCCATTTCCCCGGCCAATCCTACTTGTTCTCTCAACCCATCGAATTGCGTTTCAACGAACTCCTCTCGGGTAGCCGCGCTGATATCGCAATCAAAGTCTTCGGGGATGACTATGAGGTGCTAGAACCTCTAGCCGCCGAAATCCGTGAAATCGTCGAAAAGATTCCCGGCGCTGCCGACGTCGAATTCGATGCTGCCGGTAAAGCTCCCGTCTTACAAGTTACGCTTAATCGCGCGGCGATGACGCGCTACAATGTCCACGCCGAAGAAGTGAACCGCGTCGTAGAGACCGCATTCGCGGGGGTTCAAAGCGGCGTAATTGTCGACGGTAACCGTCGCTATCCAATAGTCACCCGACTGCCTGAATCCGAACGCCAAAAATTCGATCAAGTGGCCCGTCTTCCCGTGCGCACCGCCGATGGCAGCCTGATCACCCTGGGCCAAGTCGCGGACGTAAGTGTAACGGAAAGCGTCAACACGATCAGCCGTGAGGCGTTTCAACGCCGCATGGCAATCCAGGTGAATTTACGAGGCCGGGACGTGCAAAGTTTCGTCTTGGAAGCACAGGAGAAAATCGCGGCCGGCGTAAAAATGCCGGAAGGTTATTTCGTCGAATACGGAGGCGCGTTCAAGAACCTCCAGGAAGCCCGCGCCCGACTCGCGATCGTCGTCCCCACCGCCCTGGCATTGATCTTTCTGCTAATCTTTATGGCCTTCGGCAGTGTGCGCCAGGCGTTAATCGTCTACACCGGCATACCGCTCGCGGTGACAGGTGGCATTTTTGCACTCTGGTTTCGTGACTTGCCGTTTTCCATCTCCGCTGGGGTCGGCTTCATCGCCCTCTCGGGTGTCGCCGTGCTCAACGGAGTCATGATGATTTCGTTTATCAATCAATTGCGCGAGGAAGGAAAGACGGTGCGCGAAGCCGTGATCGAAGGTGCGCTCACCCGCCTGCGCCCCGTCCTCATGACCGCTTTGGTTGCCTCACTCGGGTTCGTGCCGATGGCATTGGCTCACGGGGCTGGCGCCGAGGTCCAGCGTCCTTTGGCGACCGTCGTCATCGGCGGTATCATCACGGCCACGTTTCTCACCTTACTGCTTTTGCCCACGCTCTACACTTGGGTGGAAAAAGACCGTCCAAAATCCTCCGACGCCATGCCACAAGCGGGCGAATAGTCTTAACCAATAAATAAACTGTATCATGAAAAACCAAACTCGTTTACTCTCTGTTTTCGCCGTTCTCGCCGCGACCGTCTCCGTGTTGTCCGCCAAACCCATACCGGGCCCCAACGGCGGTCGAATTCTCACGACCTCCGCTCCCCATGCGGAATTCTTCGTCAAAGACGACCACACCGTCACGGTGGCGTTCTACGACGAAACGCTTAACCCGATTCCGACAGGCGATCGCGAGGTCTCCGTGATTGCCCAAGCTGAGACCGGTCTGGCCAAACTTGAGTTCACCAAATCGGCTAACTCCTTTACCTCGACCCAGCCGTTGCCCGAGGGCGATGGCTACACGGTGGTGGTTCAGATTCGTGAGCAACCGGGGGCAAGACCCACCAACCACCGGGTCGTATTTCACGACGAAATCTGTGAAGAATGTAGCCGCGCAGAATACGCCTGCGTCTGCGATGAAAACGACGGTCACGATCATTAATAACCTGCCATGAAAACCATAGTAGCATTTATTCAGCCGTTCAAAGAAGAGGCCGTTCGTGAAGCCCTTCATGCCGCTCCGGGAGTAACCGGAGCATCATTCACCGACATTCGTGGATTCGGACGTGGACGCGGAAACACGTCCAAATCGAGCCGAGACGAAGCACTCTTGGGGACTTTGCCGAAAGTTCGCGTTGATCTCATGGTTGCGGCCAGTCAGGCGCGGGCGGTGGTTGCGGCCATCGCCTCCGCCGCCAAAACGGGCAACCAAGGAGACGGTAAAGTGTATGTTCTGCCGGTGGAATCCGCGCTACGCATTAGCACGGGCGAGGAGGGGCCGAGCGCCATCTAACTCCGTTTTCAGCTGCTTCGTGCGGCCGGCGTGAAACCCCATCACTCGGCCGTTCGAACGGTTGAGGCGGCACTTCTTATGAGCCAAGAGAATCACAATCACAAAACAGGCGATATCGAAAAGTCGTGCGGCTGTTCGCATGGCGAAGAAGCGAATCGGTTCGAAACCATCAGCTTGATCGTATCCGGGTTTCTGGTGGGAGGTGCCTTACTGGGTCAGTCGTGGAATGACGGATCGCCGCTGGTCACCGCCGGGCTCGCGATCTCAGCGATGTTATCCGGCGGCTGGTTTCTTCTACCCAAGGCGTGGAACGCGATCCGGCATTTTCGCCCCGATATCAACCTGCTGGTCGTCATCGCGGCCATCGGAGCCTCGATCATCGGCGAATGGGTGGAAGCCTCTGCCGTGGTGTTCTTATTCGGCGTCGCCGAATGGCTGGAGAGCTGGGCTGATCGTCGGGCCCAACGCGCAACAAAAGCACTGCTGGAAATCGCGCCCAAAAACGCGCTCGTGAAACGGGACGAACGCTTCGTG
>CAXBOL010000445.1:0-4783 GCA_963977295.1 uncultured Opitutaceae bacterium | reverse complement strand
TCACCCGATCCGCCCATCCCCAAGCCCCAAAGCCTGACCCCATTTTCTGCCCCTGACCCCATTTTCTGCCCCCGATCCCATTTTCTGTCCTGACCCCATTTTCTGTCCGACGATCTTTTCAGGCTTAACCTCTATTCTTGTGATCACTCCTACCCCTGATCTTCCGCCTCCGATGAATCATGTGTTTGTCGACTTTGAGAATAAGCACGAGGTCGACTTCTCAATCTTCGGGAGCAAACCAGTCAGCCTCGTGCTCATGCTCGGAGCCAAGCAAACCAAGCTCGATATCAGTTTGGTGGAAAAGACAATCCAAGGACGTCATACCTCGACTATTGACTAAATCGAAAATCAACGCGCCGTGACCAAAGCTAGGACCGGGTCGTTTCCATCTCCACCTTGTCTCTACTCTTTTTTAGAATCCAAACTCGTATTCTGATCTTGGATTCGGTTTCGATTGTTCTGAAATAGTTTCATATGGGGCGCCATCGACGAAATCGGGAGGAAGAAAGGCTTGAAGACGGTATCAAAGCAGTCGTTGCAATTTTGTGTTTGGTCGCTCTCGGCTTCGGTGGAGTCAATGGATTCTTACCCGCACTAATTTCGCTGGTGATGGGCCTTCTCGTCCTGGCTTTGTCCGCTGGAATTATCTGGATTGCCTTCCGGTTCATTAGGGCACGCCGAGTCCAAGAACACGAAGAGGCGAACTCACCGGATCAATCGTATCCGATTCCTTCCTTAGTGATTCCGTCTCGGCAAACCAAGACACCAGCACCGTTTCTTTGGAACTACAATTCGGTTTTAAACGCCTTGGGAGAAATCGATTGGTATCAATTCGAAAAATTCTGCGCCGCTCTCTTACAAGCCGAGGGATTTACCGTTGAGCGTCGCGGCGGAGCGCAACCAGACGGTGGCGTGGATTTAGTGGTGTCTCAGGGTGAGTTGTCGGCTTTAATTCAATGCAAGCACTGGCGCACTTGGACCGTGCAGGAAAAAGTGGTCCGAGAAATGCTCGGGAGCATGACGCACTTCAGGGTTGAGCAAGGCGCAATTTATACGCTCAAGGGCGCGACAAAACCGGCACGAAGTTTCGCAACCCAACACGACATCGATATTGTAGATGGATCCGAGTTGGCCAAGCGCGCACTGATGAGACTTCCGGTCTCCTCACTTTCTTCGCTGCTGTCTTCGCGGGAACACCACTGCCCCAAGTGCGAGTCGGTCATGCTGTGGCGAACGGGTAACTTCGATCCGTTTTGGGGTTGTAGTCGATTCCCTCGTTGCCGCAGCGTGCTGCGATATTCAGGCGCGAAATAAGGTCAAAGCGCACACCATCTGATTACCGTCCCATGAACATCAACCCCATCAAGACCGACGCCGATCACCAGACGGCTCTCGTCCGATTGAACGCCATTTTTGACGCCTCTCCGGACACCCCCAAGGGCGATGAGGCCGAGATTCTCGCCACCCTCATTCGCCTCTACGAAGAAAATAGATTCCCCATCGACCTCCCCTCGCCCATCGAAGCCATCCGCTTCCGCATGGAACAGGAGGACATGAAGGCCAAGGACCTCGTGCCCTACATCGGCAATACCTCCAAGGTGTTTGAAGTGCTCTCTGGACGACGCCGACTCAGCCTCGCCATGATCCGCAATCTCACCCGCCTCGGCATTCCCGCCGAGGTGCTGCTGCAAGACACAACTCCGGTTAAAACGCCCCAATCCACCAGCAAGCGTCGGACCGCCAAACAACACGCTCCTGCAAAGGCCTGAACAAAGTCGTCATACATCGACTTTTGACAAAATGGCCAGATGCACGACCAGCTGAGTGGCTCCGCGCTACTCCACTGCGGCATTCGCAAGCGAACGCCCTACCCTTTCTTCGGGGGCGATCCGAAGGGGTCAGGCGATCCGAAGGGGTCAGGCTTTGGGGTTTGGGGGGTCACGAAGGGGTCAGGCTTTGGGGTTTGGGGTTAAAGGGCATTTACCTCCACCTATTACGTCCTCACCCGATCCGCCCACCCCCAAGCCCCAAAGCCTGACCCCATTTTTAGACCCAGAGGAATTTCCAAAATGGCCCCGTGTCGTATTCACCTCATCGCTCCCCGCCTCAATTCACACCCCTGATGCGTCGCCTAGCCTCAGACTAATGAGAAGCCCTTAAACTCTACGAATTTCCAAGTTAATTGCACCAAACTTACACAATCCACTCCCTGTTAATTTCATAGCTATGACTCAGATCTTCCGACCTATCAGAATATTCTTACTATACTTTTCATTCTCAGTGTCTGGCTTCAACCAATCCACCTTCACCGATCGGATGCCGGCTTATTTTGTCGATCTTTACGGATCACCTAAGTCCTCCAAGACCGAGAAAAAATGGTCGTTCTTTGTGGAGAAACGAGGCGCTATCAGCGTCGAGGGACAGTTCAGTGTCCGCGACTTCAGAAAAGGCGATTTGCGAGCCGTCGCCGTATTCGAGATTCCATCACTTAAACTTGTGGGTGTAAGACTGCATTTGCCCCGGAAATGGACGGCCCCACAGGTGGAAGCAGCACTCAATGCCTACGGTAATAATTGGAAGTCATTGGAAAAAACGTTTGGCATTAATACGTGGCTTACGCCCGACGGTGCCAAGGCAGTCAGCATGCTGAATTACATGGAATTCCAATCTCCAGAAATTGTAGAGACCGCCAGAAAAGTGGTGGAGCGAGACAAGGCGCAACGTAATGCTGTGCCTGAGTTCTGAAAGCTGGGAGGCGGAGAACACTAATGTTACCGCGTCCAGGAGTCACATCGTAACACGAAAAAACACGGAAAACGAGAAACGATCTTTCTGGTGTGAATTTACACTCATAGCCAAATTATCTAGTTCTCATGATGAGCTTGAATGAAGATTCCCGAACGAGGTCAGCAGGTTTCTCTCCAGAATGGTTGGCGGATAAATCTGCTTGGTTGTCCGAGCAACGATCCCTCCATGGCGACGGCTGCAAATTCTTCGTGATCGCCGGTTCACTCTTCAAGTTCGCGCAGTATGACTACGCGATGGGTTCGGTCGCCTTCTTCAATGCAATACTTGGGTTGGAGAAGGCGCTGAAACTTCACTACCGTGCGAATGAAGGTTATTTGAGACAGCTCTTAGTCCGAGCCGTCGAAGAAGGTATTTTTCACGACAACCTTTTTGGTGAACTACCTCGTCTTGATTCGATTCTACCCGACTTAAACTCACGGCATGGTCTTAAGAAATCGGTGAGTCATTGCACACGGTTAGCGATCCTTATTCCAGAACAACGAAACCTGTATTTCCACGGCACTTACCTGCTCAACCCGGACTACTTCCACCTGACAGTCCAACTTCGAACCTTAGCCGATGCGCTGGACACCCGGCGAGCCTACATCGAAGGATATGCACGCTAAATTCCAGCTCGTTTCAGCCAAGAAGGGCAAAAAGGGGTCATTCCGTAATTCTTTGAATCCATACGAAAAGGACCGAAAAAGGAGTAGGCAGCCGAAGGGGTCAGGCTTTGGGGTCTGGGGTTAAAGCGCGTTTACCTCCGCCTATTACGTCCTCACCCGATCCGCCCATCCCCAAACCCCAAAGCTTGACCCCATTTTCTGACCCTGACCCCATTTTCTGACCCCACTCCACCAAATCGGGAGCCCGAAGCCTCGATTTACTCCACGTCGCGATCGCCCTTGAATCCGGTTGCACCACGTTCATCAGCCTCGATCGCCGCCAACGTCTCGTCGCAGCCACCGCAGGCCTCTCGGTAAAACCGACTCGCATGCCGGCCCGGTGATACCGCATTCTGAGAAAACCCAAAGACCACAACCACAAGACCTCATAACTCGACTTTTGGCAAAAAGTGGGAAAATAGGGTCATTCCGTAATTCTTTGAATCCATACAAAAAGGACCGAACAAGGTGTCGACCCTCTGCCTACTCCGCTGCGGCATTCGCGAGCGAACGCCCTACTCGATCACTGCTCTCGAGCCGACTAGGATCGCTTGTGATTCTCCCGCCCAATCGGCAGCGAGGGTCGAGAAAAACGGACGCAGAGGGGGATTGTTTATTGGCCACTCCTTTCTTAGACTCTCCTTCCCTCAATTCCGAGGGACCAACCGGCACACACTACCATGGGCAAATCACGCGACTCAAAAAAGGAAACCAAGAAGGCTCCTCAAAAGACCCTCAAAGAGAAGAAAGCAGCCAAGAAACTGAAGAAATAGCAGCCCTCCGCGCCGTCGCTTTCTGCTAGCTCGGGCTCGATTTCCATCGAGCCCTTTTTGTTTTTCCGAAATCGCATAATAGGGGCGGATTTACCCTGGTGCGGTTTTAAGTCGGAGCCAGTTCCGCGAGGCATGGCAGTGCGACGGGGTCGGACTGGTCCTGGATGGAGATAGGATGAGCGGCGGCGATTCTGCTACGGTAGCCAGGGAAATTTCCGCGCGTCGGGTTTGCGTTTCTCGCGTTGGGCGGAGTGGAACTCCTTCGCTTCTTCGCTCATGTAGTAGAGCAGCGTCGCGTTGCCGGCGAGTTCTTGCAGTCCCGATTGACCGTCGACGTCGGCGTTGAATGCCGCTTTCAAACAACGAATCGCCAGCGGGCTGTGGCCTAAAATTTCGCGAGCCCACTTGACGCCTTCTGCTTCGAGTTCGGCGACCGGCACAACCGTATTCACCATGCCCATTTCCAGCGCTTGTTGCGCAGTGTATTGGCGGCAGAGATACCAGATTTCCCGGGCCTTTTTCTGGCCGACAATTCGGGCCAGATAACTCGATCCAAAT
>CAXBOL010000444.1:0-4787 GCA_963977295.1 uncultured Opitutaceae bacterium | reverse complement strand
CCGGTTTGGCGTGACGATTGGTGATGAGGTGGCGCTGTCTAAGCTCGGTGATCCGCCATGGGTCTCCGTCACTGTAACGGGTGAAGCGGTTAATCTTTCGGCCCGGTTAGAGCACGCCACTGAAGCCGAGTTTCTTCAGGCAATCGCAGAGCAACGATCCAGGCTGGCACCTTTCAGTGGTGGATTGGCCGATAAAACGGTACTTCATGGCACGGCGATCGGTAATGAACAGGCCGCACTGGATCGCAATATTGTCGATCTCTACGAAGTGACGCGAAAGTCGTTCCAAATCCGAGCAGACTCAACGTTCGTGCGAGCCTTGGAACCGCCTAAAACGACCGCTGTAAACGAAGACGATACTGGATGCTCACATCCGATAGTGTCACGCACAGAACTCAATCAGCTTGCGTGGAAAATCATTCCATTTAATCCGCGAGGATTTGGGACCAATGACGGAGCGAGAATCGTTGGTGGAGACAGTATCGCCGAGTTATTTCGTATTGTTTAAAACGGTTCAACCCAACCCAAACGGAGGCTGGTTGGATGTGAATCCATTCGGTGTGACGTGTGGATCATCCCCTTCAGGGCAGATCGTTTAGCATATGAAGAATTGGTCAAACCTGCATGAGGGGTGTCTGGATTAGTTCGCGTTTTATTACGGACTAAAAGAGTATCAATAAATGGAATACAGTATTCCGTCCGGAGTCTGGATTCATGGGAAAAAGTGCCATGATTGCCCCCATCAATTGTGCTCATATCATCTAGGGTTCATACCCTAATTGGTCGGTTTCGGCTCGCGTATTTTATAAACATGGAGCACAAGGCGAATTCTTGGCGTGATGCTCATTCGGAGAATTCGTCGAAGCTGATTTACCCCTCAATTACTGTGCCCAGTTTCCTCTCAACCGACCACAAACTCGCTGGCGAATTGCGGGTTTCAGGTGGGCTTTTAAAAAAAATTTCGGAATTCCGTAATAAGTGTCAGGACCGGTCAATATCCGGCGTGTTAGAGTTAACAGGCACTGTTCTGTCTCGCCGTTCGAGGTCTCTACCGGAAATCGAACGAACCACATTTTGTAGGATTCTAATCTAATCTAAACTCACAATTCCGCGTTTAAAGCATGGAGCAGATCTTTAAAATCACAGGCGCGGTGGCGGGTATTGGCGGTCTTTCAATCGCGCTGATTACCATCATATTTCGGAGTATCATAACCGATTTTTTGGCGAAACATTCTCCAAAACTGAAGCGGGATCAGGTGTATCAATTGGTGAATCGGATCATCACTTTGACGTTCATTGTTTCGCTCATTGGTATTGGGGCCTGGGTGTCTGTGAAGTGGATCGGCCACCCCGACCCAGGCTCTGGTCCTGAAGAGCTCAAGCACCAAGCGTTATCCACCTTGCGTCCGCTCCTCGCGGACCTCGCCTCCGAGTCGGTAGTCTTGGTGCACTTTTCGGATATGAGCGATGAATCGATTGAGGCGGAACTTGGGGGAAAAAGCGGGTGGACCGGTCAAACGATAAAGCGGCTGAATTACCTGAAGGACTTGGTCACTACGCTGACTTCTAAAGAAGGATTTTCGCAATTGCCGGACTCGGTGCGCAAAGTTTTTACGGCGAGCAATACCAGATTAGAAGATTACAAAGACCGTCCGATACTTCGGCGTGGTCCCATTCGGCAGCAGGCCAGTGCGTTGGTGTTCAACGCCGTGTTCGGTCTCGCATTTATCGAAGGATTGGAGATTCCCGCCGGACCAGTTAACGCCGAGAAGCGTCTGGATGTGCTGATTAATTTCTCTCGAGAGCAGGAATTGGATCCCGCCATCGGTGCCCATTTTTTCGGTGAACGGAAGCGGCTTCGCGAATGACGCCGGTATCTGACTCTCCGACGCATTCACTCTCGTTTTTTGAACATTCGTCCCATCCCTCCAGCACTATTCAACGTAATTAAAATTGTCTTATGTCCCTACCGATCACGCCTTCCGGCAAAAGTGGATTTTCTCCCATCAACACAGATTTTGATTCGGATTTTGAATCCAATCTGGCCGAACTTCTCCTGAAAGACAGTCCGTTCGATGATCAAATTTCCAATCAACTTGGGAAAGTGGATTTTAAGGCCGGGGCGACTGGTTCGCTAACTTTCGGTAACGATGATGTGGCGAAATTTGGTCTGACCGCGAGTTCGGGGGTCACGTGCAATCTACTTCTCAAGCGAGCTGAAAACGAATCGCTGGGATTGCTGGATAAATACCTCTCGGCCGACATCGATTATGGGAGTCATTTGCTGCTATCGTTTTCGTCGGTTGCACAGGCTGGAATCGAGGCGAATGCGACGGCGAAGTTTGGTGCATATTTGGGTCTCAGTGGCGGAGCCGAAGCCAGCGGTGAGTTGGGATATCATCGGTGCATTGCCTTTCCTCGGACGGAGTCTGCCCGCACGATTATCCAACAGTTTTTATCCAATTTAAGATGGCCACTTAGCGGAGCGGACGCGCACAGAGGACTTTTGCCACATGACATCGCAGCGGTCGATTTTCGAGGAAAGTTGAAGTTGTGGGGGGATGTCAGTGTCGGCTACTCCGTGAGTGGCAGCAAAGGCATCTCGGTCAAGGATCTCGAAGCCTCGTTTAACTACAAGTTGGAGGCGGCTCTCCGGTTGGGTGGGAGTTTTGAAATGGGTGGTTCGTTTCTGCTGGTTTCTTCTCCAGGAACAAAACCCGACTGGGTTCGCCTCCGGGTGGAGAGGGCATCGAACCGTAGTTCTGAAGTTCATTTTGGCTTCGATCTCAAGTTCGACTACGACACTACGGAAGTGCCCGAATCTGCAGCGGGCTTACTGACCGCTCTCACGGGTTACGACACTACAAATGTGATTAAATGGCTGGAGACGGCGGCCGGGGCGAAGGATGTCGACGGTGCATTGCAGCTGGTCCACGACAAGTTTGGCGAACAGGCCAAAAAATCCGTCGGCGCGCTGATGGATACGGTTTTCCGGAGCACCAACTTCCAAAATCTCAAGACCAAGATCGACGCCGTGGTTTCACAATACGCGGACTTCAAGTCGGAGATCGATTCCCGTATTTTGGACCTAGCCAGAAAGCACATCAGCACAGTAGAAACCATCAACACCTTGAAGACGGTGTTGGCGAAAACAACGCGGGAAGGGCTGACGGAGATTTCGGATGCGAGCACCTGGCAGCTGATCGACGACTTGATTGGGGACAAGGCTTACGAACTGCTATTGTCCCAAGAAGTATTCACAGATTTCCGGAGCAAAACTCAAAAACTCTTGGACCTTCTGGAGGGTAAAGGCACCTACAAGCCAGTGCGCGATTTCATCGAGGAATTGGAAGATCGCTTCAACGTCGATAAGCTGATCACTGCGCTCAGTGATTCGCTCGATGAAGACAAGCTGAGAGACATCGTAAACGGCAAGTTGGGTGAGCTCACCACCATTCTGTTCGATTTTGCCAAAAACGAACTCAACGGCACGGGCGTGGATAAATTGGTGCAGCGGGTGTCCAAAACTGCACAGGAAATTTTAGCGCTCGAAAAGAAGCTCTCGGCCATGCTGAAGGATGGATTGAAGAACAAGATCGAGATTTCTTTGCTGGAGTCGAGTGCGTCGAGTCGGGCGAGTTCCACCCTTTTGGATATTGAGTTTAATTTAGCCGAGGCGGGAGGGCGTGCACTCTTCGATACGGCGCGAAAAGGAGACTTCACGGCGGCTATCAAGGCGTTTGATCCGTCCCTAGTTTTGGTCCGAAAAGGCGAGTTTCAAAAATCCTTGGAAAAGTCACGGAACCTGCAGGTCCATGCCTTCGGGTGGACGAATTCGTTCGAGGTGAAAATTGAGCAGAAATCTAAAGTCGACGCGGTCATGCAAGACGGCGGGCCCATTTTCCTGCTGAGTTCTGATACCTCGCAAAAGATACGTCAGGTTTCCGGTTTCGACACGAAAGAAACGGTGCAGTCCGTATTGCAGTTGGGGATCCAAGCTCGGGCCTCCGCTGATCAGACTTCGAAAGACGAGATCTTGACGAAGGTGATCGATTCTATGCGGTGTTCTTGCTCGGTGGTTCGGGAGCAAAAAGAGCCGTCATGGGATGAATTACCTAAGGCATTTCGGTTGGCTGAGCAACTGGGTCTCATCGGTGATTCGAGCGAATTGATTAAATCACTCAAAGTGGAATTGGGTCCTCAAAAACCCAAGAAAGTATCCGTGAGTTACGGCGTGAGTTACAACCCTGATGCGTTTTCCGCGCTTTGGTTGAAGGAGTTCGGGAAAGGGTCACCCGATCGTGCTTTCGTGAGTCAGACCTTTCGATCGTTGCTCCTGGATCGATGGGCCTTCGACCACTCAGGATTTTTCAGTTCTGAAAACGCCCTGAGGTATCTCAACTGTAGGGAAATAATTGAGCTGCCGAAGGTGGGGCGGCGGATCGGTAGTCTCCGGCGCTACAAAATCATCGGCCACGATGGTTCGGAGGAAATCGTGTCGATGTCCCGCGATGTGTTGTATCAAGCCAGCCGATCAGAAGCGGTCTTCCTCAGTGCCTTGGAGCGACTCGACGATGCCTGCGACCGTGCGCGGGAAGACATCGTGTTGTGGAATGAGTTGAACAATGCGGTGGAAGGATTTCTCGGAGTGCCGAGATCCAAACACGGTTATTCCGCCATCATCTGGAAGGGGAACCTCTTCTTTCTGACTCTCGATGCGATGTTGCTCTTGGCCTCGGCGGATGCCCGCAAGGGCAAGACGGTGCTGCAACTGGATATCGAACCCC
>CAXBOL010000443.1:0-4803 GCA_963977295.1 uncultured Opitutaceae bacterium | reverse complement strand
CAAAGCCCTTCGCCTGCCGCCGAGCACCATGCGAAATCTCAACACGCTCACCAAACTCACGGTCCTGTATCCCGCATGACCGCGGATCCCGCAGCCTCTTCGCCCGCTCTGCAGACCCCACGCCTGCGCCTCCGGCTGCCCGCCATCGCCGATGGCGCTTTCTTCCTAGAGTTATTGAACGACCCTTTTTTCGTCCGGTTCACCGGCGATCGTGGGATTCGCGATCTGGCTGGCGCTCAGGGCTACGTCACTGATCGACTGTTGCCAACCTACGCGACCCACGGCTTCACGCTTCTGTTGGTCGAGCGCCGATCAGACGGCATTCCGCTGGGGATTTGTGGTTTGGTCCAACGGACTTATCTCGACGCCCCCGACTTGGGCTTCGGGTTTTTGGCTCGTCACTGTCGCCAAGGCTACGGCTACGAATCGGCCACCGCCGTGATGGCCGACGCGCGCAAACACCTTCGCCTCCAAAAAATCTACGGACTGACTTCGGAGGACAACCTCGGCTCCCTGCGCTTACTCCAAAAACTCGGATTCAAAATCGAAGCCCACGAACAATTTCCCGGTCTCGATCACCTCAGCGTAGTCTTGGTCAACGCACCGCTTAATCGTCCCGCACCCGCCCGCGATTCTTCTTAACCTCACTCCATTTGCGGTTATCGGCCACCATCTTCCTCTTTTGATTAGCAGACTTGGGACGTTTGCGCCGGCGCTCTTTCTCCCGTTTGGCTCGCGCTGCGGCCTGGGCTGTGGCTCGACGAACCTCCAATTTTTCGCACAAAGCCAGCCATGCCAATCGTCGATTAGCCACTTGCGAGCGCTCCTGCTGCCGCCGCACTTCGACGCCGGTGGGCCGATGATGCAGCGTCACCGTGGACGAAACCTTGTTGATTTTTTGCCCGCCCGGTCCCGCTCCACGCACAAAACGTTCTTCCACATCCGCCGGATTCACCCCTAGTGCAGTCAGTCTTGTTTCGATTTGAGTTGGTAAATCCATCGTCTGCCCCTTTTTCTCCGCGAACCCGCGTTGATTTTACGAGTCAAAGCGGTTCCATCACTCTTCTGCAACATTTGCCCTATGATTAACGGTTCAACTTGGTCCCAAAATCTCCGCGCCGAAATCGGTCAGGCCGTCATTGGCCAAAATTCTGTCATTGAGCGTCTCCTTGTCGCCTTGTTGGCCAATGGTCACGTGCTGCTCGAAGGCATGCCTGGTCTGGCGAAAACGTTGCTGATCAAATCGCTCGGCACCGCGCTCGGGGTGCAATTTGAACGCATCCAGTTCACGCCCGACCTCTTGCCGAGTGACGTGGTCGGCACCATGATTTTTCAACCCAAGACCGGTGAATTCACCGCGCACCGCGGTCCTATTTTCGCCAACCTCGTGCTGGCCGACGAAATCAACCGCGCGCCGGCCAAGGTCCAGAGCGCCCTGCTCGAGGCCATGCAGGAGCGACAGGTCACCATCGGCGGACAAACCCATTTGTTGCCCAAGCCGTTCTTCGTCATGGCGACCCAGAATCCGGTCGAGCAGGAAGGCACTTACCCCCTACCCGAGGCGCAAGTTGACCGCTTCTTGTTCAAGTTGCTGGTCGACTATCCCGATCTCGAAGAGGAATCGCTCATGATGGAGCGCTGGGGTCAGGTGACCAAAGCGCCGCAGGTCAAGGCGGCGTCCAGCGGGGCCGAGCTGCTCGAACTGCGCACCGCCGTCGACCAGATTCACCTCTCACCTTCCGTGCAAGGTTACATTCTCGCCCTCGTCCGCGGCACCCGCTCACTGACGGTGCCCGACTCCAAGGGCTACCGCCTCCTCAGTTTCGGCGCCTCACCTCGCGCTTCCCTCGCTCTCTATCAGGCCAGTCGTGCCCTTGCTTGGTTACGCGGCGCCGAATTTGTGACCCCCGAACTCGTCCAGGACATCGCGCACGACGTGCTGCGCCACCGCATCGGACTCACCTACGAGGCGGAAGCAGCCGAAAAGACGCCCGACGCCATTCTGGCCGAGCTCATCGAAAAGACGCCAGTCCCCTCGATTTGACCTGTTCTGCTGCGAAACTCGCGCTCCGGAACCCAACTTGCTCCGGCCTGTGAATCGTAATTCGTAAATCCGAAATGCCTGCTGCTGATTCCAACGAACTCGTCACCACTTCCGCCCTCGCCCTCCTGCGTCGGCTCGAGTGGCGCGTTCGCCATGCCGTCGAGACGGTGCTCAGCGGCGAATACCGCTCCGCCTTTCGCGGACGGGGTATGGAGTTCGATCAGGTCGTGCGCTACGAATTTGGCGACGACGTGCGCGACATCGATTGGAACGTCACCGCCCGGCTCGGCGAGCCTTACCGCAAGAAGTTCGTCGAGGAACGGGAAATCACCTTCCTAGTCGTCTTCGAAGATTCTCCCAGTTTGCAGTTCGGCTCCGGCGCCCAATCCAAACGCGAAGCCCTGCTGGAACTCGCGGGACTGGTCATGCTCCTCGGCGCCGTGAACCGGGACCGGGTGGGCTGCCTTCACGTCACGCCCGACGGCTACACGTTTAATGAGCCCATGCGCGGACGGGGGGCCATCATGCACACCGCGGCGACGTTGATCGGACGACCCGCGCCCGACCTCGCGGCCCCCCGCCCCGTCGAAATGCCGTGGCGCCTGCTATCCAAAGCCGCGCCCAAACACTCGATCCTGATTTGGTTGGGCGACTTCCCTCCCCGCCAGGCCCCCGACGGCTGGGCGGTCATGAGTCGTCGCTATCAACCGATGGGATTCCGCATCGACGACCCCTGGGAACGCGAACTGCCTGCCGGCGACCGTTTTGCCGCCTACGATCCGACCAGCGGCCAACTGATTACCCTCGACGGCGGTCGGGCCGAGCGCGCCGCGCACGCACAGTGGAAAGCTCAACGCGAAGACGCGTGGACCAGCCTTTTCCCCGACCCGCTCAGTCGACTCGTAGTCAGCACCGAAGAAAGCCGCCTCGATGCGCTCGTCCGATTTTTTCACACCCGCCTACGGGCCATGTAGTTTCATGGATTCATCTCAATGATTAACTACACGTTTCACGATCCCCTTTGGCTAATCGGCCTGCTGGCCTTGCCGGTGGTGGCGTGGCTGCGCACCCGGCGCAAACTGCCTGTGCGTATCGTGCCTTTCGCTGCGGCGTGGCATCGGCCTTCCGCCGTCAACGTTTCGCGTCTGCCGGTTTCTCTGGCCATGCTTGGACTGATCCTGATTCTCCTCGCTCTGGCTCGTCCGCAACGCGTGGAAGATCGCCGCGAAGTGCGTCAGCAAGGCTACGACCTGATTCTCGCGATCGATTTGTCCGGCTCCATGCTCGCCGAAGACTACGAAAAAGCCGGTCGGCGCATCAACCGATTGCAGGCCATCAAACCCGTGATCACCGCCTTCATCAACGAGCGCCCCGGCGACCGGATCGGGATCGTGGTGTTCTCCGGTCGGGCCCACACCCTCGCCCCGCTCACCTTCGATCACGAATGGCTGGCCCGCCAAGTCGAGCGCCTCAAGATCGGTCTGATCGAAGACGGCACCGCGCTGGGTGATGGACTCGGCGTAGCATTGTCACGCCTCGAACAAGCCGAACGCACCGAGAGCAACCAACGCCAAGGCGCGTTCGTCATTTTACTCACCGACGGCGCCAACAACCGGGGCGCACTCGCCCCACTGGACGCCGCCAGCATTGCCACCAACCGCGGCATCCCCGTTTACACCATCGGCGCTGGTCGCAACGGGCTCGTGCCTTATCCGGTTAAAGACGAGGAAACCGGCCGAATCCTCGGCTATCGCCAAGTGATGTCTGAGTTGGACGAAACCACCCTGCGTGAGATCGCCAAAGCCACCGGCGGCAACTATTTCAGTGCCGGCGACAGTGGCACCGTCGCCGACGCGTTTGCGGCCATCGACGAAGCGCAAAAGATCGAATTTCAGGCCAAGTCCTTCCTCCTCGCCGACGAACTGTTTGTCTGGTTCGCTACCCCGGGTCTGGCGCTGTTGTTGCTTTCTGCCGTCGTCGTTACGTCCAAACGAAATTCATCCTCCAAGTCCGACTCCGTGGCCTCCATGATCCAATGAGTTTCTTCTGGCCTCAAGCATTCTGGTTGCTGCTTCTCCCCGTTGGCTTCGCCATCGCGGAGCTCGCCCGTCGCGCCCGCGCCTCTGCTGCCCGCCATCCTAAAATCCTTCGGGCTGAGGCGTCACCCTCGGGTTTGAATTTTGCTTCCACCAAAACCGTGTCAACCATGCCCAAAGTGCGTTGGCGGCTCTGGCTGGGACTCGCGCTTGCCGTCACCGCCTTCGCCCGTCCTCAATGGGGCGAGATCGAAGAACCTGTTTTCGAGCAATCCCGCGAAATCCTCATCGGCATCGACCTTTCCCGCTCAATGCTCGCGCCGGATGTATCTCCCTCACGGCTCGACCGGGGCAAGTTGTTGATTACCGCGCTCTTGGAACGACTCGCGGGCGAACGCGTCGGTCTCGCCGTTTTTGCGGGCACCGCGTTCCTGCAGAGTCCCCTCAGCGCTGACTACGAGATCATGCGCGAATTTCTACCCGCCCTTGGTCCCGACTTTTTGCCCGCCGGCGGCACCGACTACGCGGCCCTCCTCGACACCGCGTTGGAAGCCTTCAGCAACGATACCGCCGCCGACCGCTACCTGATCATCCTCAGTGACGGCGAGTCCCAATCCGAAGACTGGCAGTCCCGGGTCGATCTCCTCCGTGAACGCGGCATCCGCGTGATCGGTCTGGGTATCGGCACCGGCGATGGGGCCATGTTGCCCGACGGAGTGGGCG
>CAXBOL010000442.1:0-4826 GCA_963977295.1 uncultured Opitutaceae bacterium | reverse complement strand
ACGTCTCCACCCTCGAGCCCAAATTTTACCCCCTTGTCTACGCCAAGGCCTCCGAGCTCGCGTCCAAGATGCAGACGATTTTGCAGGGCCCCGCCCAACAACAACTCGGCACCGGCACCACGTTCAATGCCGATGATCGCACCAATCAGATCATCCTGATCTCCGATCCCCGCCTGCATTCCTTTTTCGACAAATTGATCGCCAAGCTGGACGTGCGCTCCGATCCGAACACGCGCAACGAGGTCATCCCCCTCAAACACGCCGAAGCCAAGGAAGTGGCCACGCTGGTAAGCAGCCTGGTCTCAGGTCAAAACTCTGCGAGTTCCCGCTCGGAATCTTCCCGCCGCCCCACGACGGGACCCACAGTCCAACCCACCAACATCAACGTCGCACAAACCGCCGCCGCGCAAGCCGGGGTCTCCACCAGCGAGTTCAGCACGCTCGTCACCGTCCTGGCCGACGAACGCAGCAACGCCGTCGTGGTTAGCGGCACGGTCGAGGACATCCGCCTTATTCGCGAACTCATCACCCAAATCGACGTGTTGCTCGCCCAGGTTCGGGTCGAAGTGGTCATCGCCGAGGTGACGCTGACCGACAGCAACTCCAGCGGGATCAGCGCCATGAATTTGGTCGTGCAAGACGGCAAACTCGTCGGCTTCACCGCCGATGCCATCGGAGCCAGTCTCGGCGGCGTTGGCGCTGAGTTGTCGGGGATAGCCGGAGGCGCGACCGATGCGGCCTCGGTGTTGGCCAGTTCTTACGCCACCTTCAACGGCTACGACCTCACGTCCATTATCAACCTTTCCAACGGCAACGGTAACCGGAAGAGCAAGGCCAACATTCTTTCCGTTCCGGCGGTCGTCACCACCCACAATAAAGAGGCTCGAGTCTTTGTCGGCCGCGACATCCCGACCATCAGCAGCTTCCTCTCCGATACGACCTCTGGCACGACTACCCAGTCGGTCAACAGCGGTTTTGGTCGCACGACGCTCAGCAACCGCGAAGTCGGCATCACCTTGCAGGTCAAACCCCTCATCGGCGCCAACGGCTCGGTGCAGATGGAAATTAAACAAGAAGTTTCCAGCGTGGTCGACAACGTGACGGTCGACGGCAACGAACAACCCATCGTCGGCAAACGCGAAGCAGAGTCGTTCGTCACCGTGCAGAGCGGTGAAATCATCGTCCTCGGCGGCTTGCAACAGGCCACCGAGAATCGAACCCGCAATCGATTTGGTCCGATTCCGTTTATCAGCGACCTCCTCGGCAGTCGCAGCAAAGAAGACGTGCGCACCGACCTGATCTTCTTCCTCCGTCCCGTCGTATTGACCAATTCACGATCCGATAACACTGAAGCGCTAAAACGATTGGATGCCTCCGAAATCGGCGAAGACGCCGGACGTGCGCTCCGCGGTGAACCCATCAACTAGTCCCATCTCCTTCCCGATGAGTCTAATTGCTGTCGACACCCTGCCCGACTCCATCGTCGCTGCGCTGGACGAAGAGAAACAGATCGCTGTGCTTGAGGCCTCCCGCCGCGAACGGGTTGGGGTCTTGGCCGCCGCTTTAGGTAAGCCGGAGAATGAAGTGCTCGCCGAGATTGCGGCCGCCGTCAGTCTCGATGTCGCCTCCGACCTGCGCGCTGATCAAGGGTCTTTACGCCTCTTGCCCGCTCGCCTCGTGCACGAGTATCAAATCCTGCCCCTCGCCCTCGGCGCGCCCGTCCCCAGCGAAGACCCCGCCGCCGAAACCGACGACTCCACCCCATTGCATCTCGCGTCCGCCTGGTTGCCCGACGACGTGATGGCTGATTGGATACGCACCTTCACCCCCCGTCCCGTTGTCTGGCATCTGGCAATCGCCGAACGGATCCACCAACTCATCATTGAACATTTCGGCGTCGGCGCCGGCTCGCTCGAGGATAGTGACGAGGACTACCTCGCGCCCGAAGCCTCTGCTGCCGATGACGAAATAGTCGACGAAGACGCCGCCGTCGTGCGCTTCGTCACCGACGTAATTTCCCAAGCGATCACCGACGAGGCCACCGACATCCATTTCGAGCCGCAGGATGGTCAGCTCCGCATTCGTTACCGAGTCGACGGCTTGCTCGTGCCGGTGCCAGTGCCCGAAAACTTGTTACGCTTCCAGGATGCCATCATCTCCCGCGTGAAGATCATGGCCCGGCTCAACATCTCGGAGAAACGATTGCCCCAGGACGGCCGCATCAACTTCAAGGCCCAAGGGATCAACCTCGACATCCGCGTTTCCACTTTCCCCACCATTTACGCCGAGTCGATTTCACTGCGTTTGCTCAACCAGAAGAAACAAGCATTCTCGATGGAGAAGCTCGGCATGAGCGCACAAGAGCAGGAAATCATTTCACAGATTCTCGACTTCCCTCACGGCATCATTCTCGTGACCGGTCCCACCGGCTCCGGTAAGTCCACTTCACTCAACGCGTTCTTGCGCAAGATCAACTCGACCGACCTGCGTATCATCACGATCGAGGATCCGATCGAATACGAAATCGAAGGGGTTAATCAGCTCCAGGTGCGTTCCGAAATCGGTCTGACCTTTGCCAGCGCCCTGCGCCACGTGCTGCGCCAAGATCCCGACGTCATCATGGTCGGCGAAATCCGCGACCGCGAAACCGCCGACATCGCGATCCGCGCGTCACTCACCGGTCACTTGGTGTTCTCCACCATCCATACCAACGACGCCCCGGGGGCGATCACTCGGTTGGTCGACATGGGGATCGAGCCGTTCCTCGTCGCCTCCTCGATTGAGCTCGTCATCGCCCAACGCCTCGTTCGCCGACTGTGCCCGGAATGTTCCAAAGAGGCCCCGATCAATCAGATCAAGCTCCGCGAAAACTTGCTCGTGCTCGGACTCAAACCAGATGAAGCCGAACACATCACCACGCTCAAATCCCCCTGTGGATGTGATCGTTGTCGCGGCACCGGGTATCGAGGCCGTATCGGTATTTTCGAAATTTTCCGCCTCAACGAAGAACTGCATGAGTTGGTGCTCCAACGCGAAAGCACCCGCACGCTCGCGCAAGTGGCGCGAAAGAATGGCATGCGCACCCTGGGTCAGTCTGGTTGGGAAAAAATCAAAGCGGGGCACACCACCCTCGAAGAAGTGCTCCGCGTGGTAACGGTGACCGACAGCTGATATGCCGCACTTCGCTTACACGGCTCGCAACAGTTCCGGCCAAATGGTCTCGGAGGAGATCGAGGCCCCCTCTCGCAAGGACGCCTTGCGCCGCCTGCAAGCGCGAAACCTGCAACCCCTGCAGCTCAATGAGCAAACAGCGCCCAAAGCCAAGCGCCGGGGAAAAACGAGTGCGCCGACTAAAACCACCGATCGCGCGTCGGGTGCCGCGACGTCTTCCGCGTCGGCCAAGAAGTTTGCCAACAAACATCGCCTCCCGTTTCTGACCTCGCTCTACGACCTGACTTCAAGCGGACTCTCCGCCGGCGAAGCCGTGCGTTTGCTCGCAAATCGACTGAAGGAGCCCACCTTAAAAAGTCTGTTCAGCGAGGTCTGGGACCGACTCAGCGAAGGCGCCAATCTCTCTCGCGCCCTGCAGGACTTTACGGGCGTGTTTGACGAGGCGACCATCAATTTGCTCCAAGCCGGAGAGGCCACCGGTAACCTGAACGATACGCTTGCGCGTTTCACCGAACAGCGGGAAATGAAGCGGCAGCTACTCAACGCCTTGGCGTATCCGATTTTCATGACCGTGGTCGCCACAGGCGTGATTCTGTTCTTCCTGTTCTTCCTCCTGCCCCGTTTGCAGACCCTGCTCGATGCGCTGGGCGGCAAGTTGCCTCTCTCGACTCAGCTGCTGGTCAATTTCTCGGAATTCGCACTGCAATACGGCGTCGCCGTGATCGCAGCCGTCGCGTTTCTCATCATTTCCTTCTGGCGTTGGCGAGCCAGCGCCGCGGGACGGTTGGTCACCGATCGCTGGAGTCTCCGGCTCCCCTTGGTGGGCGATTTCATACAAAGCCAAACCGTGCTCGCGTTCAGCCAAACCCTTTCAGTCTTGCTCGAAAACGGCATCACGACGGCGGAGGCGTTGCGCATGACTGAGAAACAGATTCAAAACCGCGTGCACCGGTCCGCCTTTGACGAGGCGACGGATCGTATTCTGGAAGGCGAGTCGCTCTCCGTGGCGATCGAACGCACCAAGTGTTTCCCCGATCTCGTGCTCGATCAATTGGCGGTGGGTGAAAACACCGGCAACGTGGTTCCATCGTTGAAGAAGATCTCGGTCAGTTTCCGACGTTCTATTTCAGCGCAGTTGAATACCTTCACCAAAGTGATCGCGAGTGGAGTGCTCCTCAGCGTGTTTTTATTCGTGGGCTTCATCGCCTACGCCATGGTGAGCGCCATATTCACGCTGAGCAGCAGCTTCAGCGTCTAGCGGGAAACCGCAAGATCCGTGCTTGCCCCCGATGCACCGATAAACTGGTGATCGTCACGGAGGCCACAGAAGCTAACCAGAGTTTCACAGAGCTTAAGGAAGGTTCCTAGTAGTCTGTAACGTGTTGTTTTTCGGATTTTTCACAGAGCCGAGCCGAAGTTTTGAGCCCGAGATCACAGAGAAAAGATAGCTATACCAACAGACCGAACTACTTAGACTTTACAAAAGGAAAAAAAGGAACGGAAGAAATGCACAAATAGATGCTTTCCAAACACTTCGTTCTCTTCCTTACCTTCTGTAAAAAGTTCAGAACCTTAGGGTCATTGGAGCGCTCTAGTAGGGACAGGTCGATTACAGCGCAGCAACTCCGGACTGCAATTTAGCCGAAACGAGGCCC
>CAXBOL010000441.1:0-4828 GCA_963977295.1 uncultured Opitutaceae bacterium | reverse complement strand
TTAAACCATGCCTCGCCCAAAATCCATTCTTCTTAGCCTCACCTCGGTTGAGTCTCACGACTTTTTACCTTCAGCCTTAAAGGCCGAGATTATCGCCCTTTCCGATCAGGTCACCGAAGTTGACCCAAGCACGATCGACCCTGAAACTTGGCATCGCATCCTCTTCGAGACCAATCCTGAAGTTCTGGTCTGTTGCTGGCGCACGGGGGCTCTCCCAGACCCGTTGCCGTCCAACCTACGCTACGTTTGCTACCTGGCCGGTTCCATCAAAAAGCTGATCACCCGCCAACAAATCGAAGACGGGCTTTTGGTCACCAATTGGGGAGACTCCATCAGTCGCACTATCGCCGAGTGTGCCCTGCTCCATGTGCTCAGCAGCCTACGTAATGCGACGAGGTGGACCTTGGACATGCACTCCCGCGGTGCTTGGAAAAACGAAACCACGCGCACCGCATCCCTCTTTGGTCGCAAAGTCGGGATTCGTGGATTCGGCCGCATCGCCCGCGAATTCATCGCCCTACTCGCTCCGTTTAGATGCGAAATTTCGGTTCTAGCCCCCGACGTCGACGCCGCCATCGCTACCCAACACGGCATTCGCGTTTCTCCTGATCTCGACGATTTGTTTACCTATCATGATATCGTGGTAGAGCTGGCGCCGCTCATCGATGCGACCCGTCGCACGATCACCGAGTCACACCTCCGTAAATTGCGACCCGGCGGAGTCTTCATCAACGTCGGACGCGGAGCCACCGTGGACGAAGACGCTCTGCTCCGCGTCGCCCGGGAAGATAAAATCAACGTGGGCCTCGACGTCTATTCGGAAGAGCCTCTGCCCAAGGACTCCGGGTTCCGCGGCCTCGCCAACGTCATGCTCACGCCTCATCTGGCCGGACCCACCACCGACAAGCGTCCCGATGCCGGAGCCTACGGCGTGCGCAATCTCCACGCCTACGCCCACGATCAACCGATGGTCGGGACTATCACCCCCGAGGTCTACGACCAATCAACCTAAGCTCTATCCGATAACTCCAAATTCAACAGTGACTGCACTTCCCGCTCCCTATCTCCATTGGCAAGATTCTGCTCGAAAACTCCTCGAGCCTTTGGCTGCACTCATGCAAGAGGGACAGGCTGACATCCCCATTAGCGGTCCTCCCAGTGATCATGATGCGCAGGCGGATCGACTCGAATCCTTCGCCCGTCCCTTGTTGCTGGCTGCCCACTGGTTGCAAACTGTGGCTCGGCCTGAGGACGCCGCTTTTCGGGAAAAAATCGGGGGCTGGTTTCGCGCCGGACTCGCCATTGGCAGCGACCCGGAAAGTCAGCACTACTGGGGACCCGATGCCAACTACCATCAACACCATGTGGAGATCGGGGTCATTGCCATCGCCCTCCAAATTGCACCCGATCAACTTTGGGCTCCGCTTTCGCCCGAAGTAAAGGACCGGGTGGCTCACTGGCTCGGCACCGCCCGGGGCAATGGAATCGTGAACAACAATCACTACTTCATGGGTATCCACATTTTGGAGTTTCTCATCAAGCAGGGCTACGGACGTCCCACCGATCGCGTCGTGATCGATACCTTTCTGGATCGGCTTGAACTCATGCACCGGGGCGGCGGTTGGTTCGAAGACGGCATTAACCAAGCCTACGATCACTACAACGCTTATGCGTTCCATTTCTACGGCCTATGGTGGTCGAAATTGCACGGGCACAACCAACCCGAACGCGCCCAACGCTGGAACGAATGGGGACGCCTGTTCGTCCGTGACTACGTGCATTTCTTCGCCGCCAGCGGAGAGCACCCTTCGTTCGGTCGCTCCATCACCTATCGGTTCAACGGTATCAACGTCTTCGGATTGGTCATGGCGGTGGGTGCCACGGAGCTCGAGCCCGGCATGCTGCAGCGGCTCTGCACGCGCAATCTCGACTTCTTCCTCAATCGACCAATTACGCAGGAGCAAGGCTGCCTCTCCCTCGGATGGATCGAACCGTTTCACGACCTGATTGAGTCCTACAGTTGCGGGGGTTCGCCGTATTGGGCGGCCAAAGGATTCTCCCCCTTGCTCCTGCCCCCGGATCATGCCTTCTGGACCGAACCCGAGTCGCCCCTGCCCTCCGAGACCGGCGATCACACCCGCGTCGTCCCCGCCGCCGGACTCACGGTGCGCAGCACCGCCGGCGAAGTCGAAATTCTCAATGCCGGATCCCAGATCTCCAATGTGAACCTTCGCTACGGGGCGTGGAAATGGAGCAAGACCGCCTACCGCACCGGCGTCGATTTCACGATTGCGCGTCCCGCGCCCACCAACTGGTCGCCCGACTCCGCCCTCACGATGCGCCTGCCCGATGGCCGCGTCTTTGGTCGCCATTCCACCGTCGCCATCGAAATGGATGAAGACCACGTGCGCTACGTGTGGAATCTCGGTTTCAAGCACGACCAAGTAAACTGCAGTGTCGATACCGCCGTGTGGTGGAAAGCCGGTTGGCTCTTGCAAGTTCACGAGTTCGAATGTCGTCAACCTGCCGTCCTGGCCGTCGGCGGCTACGCCTTGGGTTCGACCGATGGAACGTCTTTTGCCAAAACTGAAACCGCCCAGGCCATGACGGTGTGGTCGAAGGACAAGGGTTCGATCATCCAACCACTAGTGGGCCTGATCGCACAGGAATGGGATCAACGGGTCGATGATTCGTCACCGCGGTGCCATCTCAGCGCTCCGTTCCATTGCACTCCCGTGCTCACGACCCAGCCCCTCGGACGGGCCGCTGGCGAAACCGGCTTGATTGCCGCCCTCACGTGGACTGGCTCTGATCGCAAAGAATCCACTGCGTGGCAACTCACGTCGGCTCCAGCCGGCGCGTGGACGCTGACTCATCCATCCCTCGGCCAGTGGACGATTGCCCACCCTCTCCTACCGAGCATCGGAGGCTAGCCCGTTTTTCTCATTCCCGCCGTCACCATGACTTATCCAATCCGAATATTCGCTGCGGGCGTCAGCCTGTTCCTCGCCGGCTGTTTGTCTTACGCCGCTCCTGCCGATCCGAGCGACCACATCCCCGCAACCGGACCGCGAACGATGGTGCTGGCCGGACAACGTGATGCCTTTCGCGCCTATTGCCTGACCGGAGACGGCGCTGAGGCCTTCAAGAAAATCAAAGACGATTTGGATACCCTCTACATGGATTCCCCTCATCCAGAGGAACCTGTCACCTACGGCGATCCAAATCCCAGTGTAAGAGACTCGCTGAAAGCCGATAAATGGCGCGACGTGCAAGACCTCACGGGTCGCATTTCCGGCCTCGCCGAAGCGGCCACCCTCGCTTGGCTCGTCACCGGCGAAGCGCGTTATCTCAATAAAGCCAAGGAGTTCCTGTTGACCTCAACCACTTGGCACTTCGATCCGGACTGGGAATCAGGTCCAGTCTTGGGTGCGACCGACATCTACTACAACGATGAGGGTAATTTTCGTCTCTGGCGCAAGCTGCCCCTCATCTACGACCAAATTCGCGATGAACTCACTCCCGCGGAGCGCAAACAGGTGCTCGATCACTTCAAGATTCGGGGCGAACGCACCGTCCGCTGGATCCGTGAATCCAACGTTCAAAAACTCAAACGCAATTCACTCGAGGTAAAACCGTCCAGCCATCCCATGCGCTTCATGGCGAGCGTCGGCCTCACCTCCTTGGCCCTGTGGGACGATTTGCCCGAACAGGCCCAGGACTGGTGGAATTTCGCCTACACCTTTTATCGTGATCAATTCAGTCCATTCGCGGGGGATGCCGGGGGCTGGGCCGAGGGCAGTGCCTATTGGCGCGGGACATTTGAACACGCGGGATTTCAGGATTCCCTCTTGGCGATTGGCGACCCCATCGCCTACGCCACTCCATTTTGGAAGAATACGGGTTACTTCGCGGTCTACAATGTGCAGCCCTATCTC
This sequence comes from uncultured Opitutaceae bacterium, assembly GCA_963977295.1. Taxonomy (GTDB): domain Bacteria; phylum Verrucomicrobiota; class Verrucomicrobiia; order Opitutales; family Opitutaceae; genus Actomonas. The sequence goes on along the minus strand of CAXBOL010000441.1, from coordinate 890 downwards.
CACACCACGTTCGGCGACGCATCCAACGCGGGACACTTCAATCTTGAGCCTGCCGTGGCTGACTACTTAACCCACCTAGCCCGGGTGACACAGGATGGTCATCTGCTCTCTTATGCCGAGCTCTGTGATCCCAACGACCCTCGTGAGCTTCCTTCGCTGATGGGACTGGGTAAGCTGGCGCGCACCTACCCCACCGCGGGCGAATTTTTAATTCGCAACTTCGTGGCCAGTAAGCTTCCAGTTCCTGCCCCCGCCCCGTTGAGCGAACTTTCGCCGTATCGATACTTTGATGACGTGGGCTGGGTGTCCTTTCATTCTGCCTTGGGTGATCCGGACAAAGATATCCATCTCACGTTCAAGAGTTCGCCCTATGGTTCGTATAGTCACAGCCACCCCGACCAAAACACATTTATTCTCAATGCCTTTGGTGAAGGGTTGGCGATCAACTCGGCCAATCGTGAATTTCACCGTTCACCGCATCACAAGGAGTGGACTTGGCAAACCAAGTCCAAGAACGCCGTGCTGATCGATGGTCAAGGCCAGGAGCAGCAAGACAAGGACGCCACCGGGGAAATCACGCGCTTCGAAGTGGGCGATCGTTTCGCTTGGACGACTGGCGACGCGCTTGTGGCCTACCAAACGATGCAACCCAAGGGTCGCCTCCAGCGGGTGACTCGTGATGTGGTTTTCATCGACCGGCGCTACGTCGTCGTGCGCGACCGGGTCATCGTCAACGATCCCGCCACGCTGTCCTGGCTCCTTCACGGCGAATATTCCAACAGCTGGAATAACCTCACGCAACAGTCACACATCGATGGTGCCAAGGCCTCCCTCACCACCGCGGTCCTGGCCCCCGGCGTGGATTGGTTCGCTTCCATTACCGACGAATA
>CAXBOL010000440.1:0-4833 GCA_963977295.1 uncultured Opitutaceae bacterium | reverse complement strand
GGCAGGGCCCCCAAACCGCCGCCCTCTATGAGGCGTTCCGCGCGCATTATCCTCTCCAACATCTCTTCCCCTGCTCTTCCGGCACGGCCTCCGTGCATCTTGCGTTCGCCGCTCTGAAATTTAAACCCGGCGAGGAGGTGATTGTGCCGTCCATCACCGACATGGGTTCAGTCCTCGGCATCCTGCATCAACTGCTCGTGCCGGTATTCGTCGACATCGATCCCCGCACTTACAACGCCGACCCCGCCTCCATCCGCGCGGCCATTACCCCCAAGACTCGCGCCATCCTCGCGGTCCACCTTTGCGGTAACCCTTGCGATATGGAAGCGATGCGATCCATAGCCAAGGACCACGATCTGGTCCTGATCGAAGACTGCGCCCAAGCGTGGGGCGCCCGCTACAACGGCCAAATCGTCGGCCTACTCGGCGATCTGGGGTGCTACTCCTTCAACGACTACAAACACCTCTCCTGCGGCGACGGCGGCATGGTGGGCACCAATCATGATCACCTCGGTGCCCATCTCTCCAAGTGGGGCGACAAGTGCTACAACCGCGTCACGGGCATCCGCAATCCCGACGAACTGGCCTACAACTACCGCATGAGCGAGCCCCTTTCAGCCATCTGCACCGCTCAGCTCGGCAAACACGATGCGATCGTCACCACCCGCACCCGTCTGGGCCTTCGCCTCCGCGCCGCCCTCGACGATATCCCAGGTGTCCTGCCCCCTCGCTTTCGGCCCGAAGACACGCCTACTTTTTATAACTTCATCTTCCGCCTCGATCTCGCGAAACTCACTTGCACCCGCGACGAATTCACGGCCGCGCTCCGCGCCGAAGGCATGCGCGCCAACGGCTATCTTCCGGATCCCGTCTACCGATATGATCTCTTCCAAAACCACAATTTTTTCGCCGGCACCTGGCCCATCCGCGACTTCGGGCTCACCACGATGGACTACACCCAAGTGTCCTGTCCCGAAGCCGAAACCTTCCTGCGCGACTGCGTTCATCTCCCGTTCAACGAGGCCATGACCGATGCCTACATCGACAAAATCGCCCTCGCCATCCGCACCGTCGCCGACCGCTTTACCCGATGACCGCCTCCACGCCCCTGACCCGCCGCGACATGGTCAAATTCATGGCCGCAAGCCCCCTGTTGTTCGCCTCCCGTTCGTCTGCCGCGGAACTGGCGGCCTTTACCCCCACCGTGGACATGCCCGATGTGTCCCTGCAAACCATCGGCCTCCCCCCTGGCACCAAAATTCCCGTCGCGAGTAATCACGAATACTGGGAACTCTATCCCACCGCAGACACCCTTTCGATCGAACGCATCGAACGTTTACCCCGCGGCGTGGGACTGCGTTTCACGTTGGCCGGAACCGAATTCCCCGTTTCCAAACTCGAAGTGGCGGCTGAGGGCGATGCCGAGGTCGCCACCGAGGGGCGCGCCTTCACGGTTCGGTTTACCCAAGAAGTGAGCCTCGTCGCCCAAACCCAACGCGTGGACCTCCACGGTTTCACGGCAGACGGAAAAAAGTCCCCCGCCTACTTCCTCAACCTGCAATACAACTCCAACGCGCAAGACGCCGCGGCCGGTCGCACCATGTTTTCCCGCATTGGCGTGCGGGATACCAACCTGCAACTGGCTTACTCTTTCATCGACGATTGGATAGTAGACGACCCCACTCCCGCCGACCGTGACTACGCAAGCGAACGTTGGGGCAAACTACTCGTCCCAAGTGCCACCCCCTACCAACAAGCCCGCGCCATCACGCGCCGGTTGATTGAGGAATTTGAGCCCCGGCGAGGCACGCCTTCCGACGCCATGGATGGCCTGCACCCTTTCCGCCAACACGAACGCCTCCTCGCGGAGCAGGATCGTTGCTGGTGCGCCAACATGGTCGAAATCATGAGCCTCGCGCTCAACGCCCTGGGCATTCCGTGCCGACTCGTGCGGATGCGCCACACCTACTACAACGCAGAGCCTGATCAGCCCGGCAAAGACTTCGAGCTCATGCTAGCCGGTGGACACACCATCGCAGAGGTCTACGACCAAACACTCGGTCAATGGATCTTCATCGACCCCACCCTGCGACGATTGGGAATTCGCGATGCCGCAGGCGAACTCCTCAACTTTTTCGAACTCCATCTCCAGGTAAACCAACCCTATCGCGCCGCCGGCCTCACCCTCGACGCCTACGACCCGACCACTCAAACGGAGTTTGTCGAAACCTTCGCCGAAAGCGCCATCCACGACAACGTCGCCCACTTCGCCCGTCGCGAACAACGTTTCTACTACTTCAAACGCGGATAAATCCAGCCTCCTCCCTGTCCCAAGATTTTTGTGAATTTTCGTGCCTCTTTGTGGCAATAACACCCCTGCGCCTCAGTTTCGTGTCTTTTCGTGTGATTTTGTGGGCAAAAAACGATCCTGCCTCCTAGTTCCTAATCGGTGTTAATCTGTGCCCATCTGTGGTTAACAAAACAGCAGGCTGACGGTCCTCTCCTCCCTCCGCGCTCCGTCGTATCCACCGTGTCCTTCGAAGCTTTAGCGCAGTAGGATTCGTGGTTTAAAAAACCATCCCACCTCACCCCACCTTTACCTTCGCCAAGCGGCGCAACGCCCAGCCCAGCACCACCAAAACGCCGGCGGCCAAGGCGTTGATCGAGGCCGGGGCGACATCGGTCGCCGGCAGCAGGGTGCAGCCGAGCAGCACTGCGCTCAGCACGTAGCACACGTTGCCCACCATCGCGTAAACTTGCATCGCCGCCGGATCAACCTCCGCCGAGTTCTCCTCAACCGGCGTGCGCAGATCGAGGTCGAGTTTCCGGGCTTCCTCACTCCGCGGATCGTTCTCCCGGTAAAAGAACGCCGAAATCACGAACACCAACGTCGTCGAGACCGCCGTGCCAATCACGTTGCGCGGATACACATCATTCGGGAACAGATCTAAGAAGAACAGCGTGAAGGTCGTCACGACTCCCGCCACCAAACACGCCATCCCCGACCACCACGGGGTCTTCCGATACACGATCCCCAGCATCACCGGCATCAACATCGAAGGCATCACCATCGAGAAATACTTCAGGTTGAACTCAAACGCCCCCCCCAGGGTCGCGATGAAAAACGCAAACCCCACCCCCAGCACGCCGACGATCAACATGGTGACTTGGGCCACTCGCATCTGGTGACGATCCGAGGAATCCTGCCCCGCGAAGCGCTTCCGCATCGGCACATAAACGTCTTTCGTGATCGCCGCCGACAGCCAGTTAAACGCGTCGTTGGCGTGCCCCAGCGTCGCCGACAAGATCGCCGCCACCACAAACCCGATCATGCCGTGCGGTAGCAACAGCATGGCCAGACTCACAAACGAGGCCTCCTCGGGCGCTTCGAGGTTGGGCCACAACAATTCGATTTGCGGGAAGATCAGCTTCGAGGCCATCACCGGCAATATCCACAACAAGGGGCCCAACAACGACAGCCACGCACACAACATCGCCATCTTCTTCGCGTCCCGCTCCGTCGGCACGCTGTTGTATCGCTGCACCAAATGCCAGGCGACGTTGTAGCCGAGGATCATGCTGAAAATATAAGATCCCAGAAACAGCGGATTGGTCGGATCCCCGTGCGGCGTGAGATATTCCGTCGGCAGATCGTTGAGCAAACGACGAAACCCCGCAAACATACCGCCCCCATCACTTCCGAGGTAGTGCAGCGAAATCGGTAAAATCAAGATCGACACCACCAAAATCACCACCCCCTGCACCGCGTCGGAAAGCACCGCCCCCCAAAGCCCGCCGATGACGCTATAAACGATCATCACGATCCCCACGACCAGCATCGTCATTTGCAGGCCCGACAGCTCGAGCCCGAAGAGGCGGAAGGTTTCCGTGTCCAAACCCACGGCCGCCGAGACAAAGATCGCCAGGATGTAGAGCCCTTGGGCCAACCCCACCACCTGAATCGGGATCGAACACACCGTGAAGAAATACGTCGTCGAACCCGAGTAACGACGCGTGAGAAACTCCAAGGGTGCCTGAATCCGCGCCCGCCGCCACATCGGGCCAGCGCGCCGCTTTCGGGTGCCGCGCTACGCCGCCCAGCAAATAGGCCCAAAACGCGGACGTAAACAACAGCGCCGCGCTCGTGCCGTTCTTGTAGGTGTAACCCGCCGCCGCCACGAACATGAAGGCCGAAAACCCCGACACCCAATTGGAGACTCCCGCCATGAACCAAGGCACCTGCCCGCCGGCCTTGAAAAAATCGTCCGTGCCCTTGTTCTTCCGCGCCGAGTAGATGCCCACCCAAATGATGATCGCGAAATACAGGAGAATCATCGCGTAATCGATCGCGCTGACTGTGCTCAACTCTGGCATCGTGGTTTCCACTGTAAAATTAATCCAAGTTCCGAAACAGACATGACGTAACCGTCCGGTTACCGAGACAACGAACTCAACCGACCCCCGTTTCGCAGGCGAGCCGAAAACGAGCCCAATCGAGGTTCTCCTTCACCCAAAGCCCACCATGCTCCCCTCCCGTGTTGCGCCCCGAACCTTGGTTGATGCCACCACTGGCGAATTGACCCCCCGGTCGTAACCGGAACGCCACCCGTGGAAGTCCACCCCTGGCATTCAAAGCCCGGACCTCTGGCTAGGCGGCAATCTGTCTCCGGAGAGTAAACTAACGACCACGAGAGAGACTTCGATCAGTGCGGTTGTGCAGTCCCTCCCTCCTGCAAAGACGTGTCGGAGGATATCGACCAGCTCACCCTCTTCGGCAACGGCATCCAACCTGATCCACCCGCTTAAGAGTCCGTTTTGGGATTGGCATGGTTT
>CAXBOL010000439.1:0-4843 GCA_963977295.1 uncultured Opitutaceae bacterium | reverse complement strand
GCTCTGTGAACTCTGTGCAATTCTCGGTGACCTCAGTGACCCACTTCAACTGCGGCATTTAAGCTAACTGCGAGGTAACCATTTGTTTTAGAATATTCTAAGTTTAGGGGCTCGGTCTTTGAATTCGTCACTCTGGACTATTAGTGGTTTGAATTCATGGAATTTTAGGGACCAAGGACTCAATCAAAATTGAAACACTTCAGTGCGAGATGCGTCTCAGGTAGGAGGAGGCCAAATTGGCGTTTCCCAAAAAATCCAAAGAATTCATCTCCATGAAAATTCAATTAATCTCAGGTCAATCGCTCCGCCGTTGGGCGGTTATTCTTCTTTTCGTTGGACTCGCGGGCGGAAGTGTCGCCTCCGCCCAGCGATCGCAGGTTTCTTTCTCCGTCGGCATCAACGTGCCTTCCGGGGGCCGTGAGTTTTACCACGGCCACGATCGGTATTATGCCTATCGGGGTGAGTATTATCGGTGGGACAGAGGGGGTTACGTGCGCTGTCCGCCGCCCCGGGGGTATTACATTGATCGTTTACCCTCTCATTATGAACGGGTGATGGTGGGGCCAGACGTGTATTACCGGACTGGTCACGTTTACTACCGTTCGGTGGGACCGCGTTACGAAATCGTGGAAGTGCCGGTAGTCGTCGAACGCCCGGTTGCTCCGGTGCGGAAGAGTAGCGAGGTGACCCGAGTGCCCGCAGCGACAGAGCTCACAGCGGTGTGGCTCAATGATCAGCGTTACCTACTGGATAACGGACAGTATTTCAAAATGGGTAGCCAAGGCAAGGTGTGGGTGCCGACGCCGGTGGGCGCAAAAATCAAGGCTTTGCCGATTGGTGCGATGACGGTATGGCACGAAGAAACCGAGTATTTCGAGTTCGATGGGGGCTACTTCCGTCGCACGCCGGATGGCTTCAAAGTCGTGGAAACCCCTTGGGCCAAAGCCACAGAAATCGGGGCCGATAAACCCGCGGCGTCGTGAGCATGGTGCAGCCTATCGTCGGACCGGTTGATGTAACCGGTCCGGTTTTGGTGACGCGCTTATGATGCAGTCGCTTTGGTTTTCATCCAGAGCTGAACCTCGTCCCGAGATGTGAGTTCGATCTTTGCACCGGTAAAGTTTTTGAAGAGGTGTCGATGGGCTGACAGGGAAAATTCGTCATCGCGAGATTCGTAGGCAGCGACCCAGTCGAGGAGCATGGGGAGGTTCTTGTCCTGATCCGCCTTGGAGGCGTATTTGTGTGGCTCCCAAGGTCGGTTGCGGCAGTTGGCTTGGCAGGCCGAAACACCGGGATTCAAGAAAACCAACTCATCGGTCTCGTCGCAGATCAACTTGATCAACGATGTGTAGCAGCCTTCGACCACCCAGTGGCGATGAGCCTGGGTGAAGGTATGGATTGCTTTGGCACTCTCCTCCAGGGAGCGGCGCTTGATTGGGTCTGCCTTTGCCCAAGCGACGGAATCCAAGTCGAGATGGGTGGCATGAAAAGTTTCGGAAACATACCGAGCCAGAGTTGATTTACCCGATCCGGAGTTTCCAAAAATTGCGGTTCGTTTCAATGGGAGCAGCACCACAAGGGTATATCGGGGGCATGGTTCAAAAGGTGAGGTCTGCCACGACGGGAAAATGATCGCTGGGGAATTGGCCGCCGTTCGATGCGGTGATGATGGTGGTGGATAGGATTTCTCGCATCCCCCGGGTGAGAATCCAATCGATACGTTCACCGTCGAGGACGGGGGCTTGGTAACCGTGAAACGTGTTGGGCGCGGGAGAGGCAGGCCGATCGGTTGCTGCGCTCCAGGTATCGACCAAGCCGGTCGTGGTGGTGAGGAGATCGAAGGCCGGGCTGTTGCCCGCGGCGCAGTTGAAATCCCCCAGCACAATCAGCGGCAGCGATGAGTCGAAATCGGCGATACGTTGCACGATGAGTGTCGCTGATTTTTGGCGCGCTTCCTCGATTTGGTGGTCGAAGTGAGTGTTGAGCACAATGAACTCGCGCGCAGTTGCCATGTCTCGGAAACGCACCCACGTCACCATGCGCACCCAGAGGTTACCCCACGTCATCGAGCCGACGGTCGCAGGCGTGTCGGATAACCAAAAATGGTCATAAGCCATGGGCTTGAATCGGTCGCGGCGGTAAAAGATCGCGCAATATTCGTCGTTGCTCCCCCCCTTGCGACCAAGGCCGATCCAATCGTAGTCGGGCAGATCGGTATCAATGTCTTGAATTTGGCGATACACCCCTTCCTGCGTGCCAATGAGGTCGGGGGCGGCAGCGGTGATGACCTCTTGCATGATGGGACGGCGATCAGGCCAGGCGTTGGGTGGTTGATCGCTGGCGTAACGAAGATTGAACGTCATCGCGCGCAGGGAGATGACGGGCTCAGTCTCCGCTCGACCGATCGTGACGCAGGAAAGAGATCCAAGCAGAAGTGTGAAAAACAAACTGAGTTTCATGACGAAGGTTTCCACGCGAGGGCGGCGAGTTTTTCGTAGTGAGGACGTGCAGCGGATTCGATGCGGGCGAGTGCGTCGTTCAATATGCCGGTCCGTCCACGCCACGGGGCGAAGCCGGTGGACTGCTCGACCGAGGCATACCAGTGAGGCGCCCACACGCCATCGGAGTCTCGTGGGCCGGCGGGCCAAACTAACATCGATTCACCAAAGTCGATCCCGAGATAAACGCACAGTTGTTTGAGGTAGGTTCGGGGCGATCTGAGGAAGTCGCCGCTATCGATGACCAGAGGCGTCGAACCTTGCCGTTCGGTTAACCAGTCGAAGAGCGCAGTTTGTTGGGTGAATCCGATATCTTCGAGTGTAACGGTTTCACGACTACGGGTGTAGGAGAGCAGCACTTCACGCGGGTCCCGGATCAGAAACACATGGGTCAGCTTGACCAACCACTCGCGTTCAACATCGGGCAGGAGGTGGTGGGTCATGTGTTTTTGATAAAACACGGCGGCGCCGGATGGGATCGGGCCGGTGGCGCGGGCGGCGACATCACGCCAATCGATCAAACCGTTAGCAATGATTTCGGCCCGCCCCGGATGATCCAGACCAGTGGCGGAAAGGTAATGAGCATAGAGAGGCTCGTCCCAAACGACGGTATCGGTGCGGTTTTCCCAAGCCCGCATCATGGCGGTTGAGATATTGCGGGGGCCGGACCACATCGCCAGTCGGACACTCATGCGGTGGGTCGGGTGGGGGCGGCGCAGTCGCGGGCGATCAAGGCTTGGTAGAGCTCCTGCAGTCGAGCTGTCACGGGTCCGCGGTCGCCTGCACCTATCGTGCGGCCGTCCACGCTGGAGACCGGGGCGACCCCAGCGAAAGTGCCCGTAACAAATGATTCTGCGGCGCTGTAAACGTCGGTGAGACTGAAGGTGCGTTCATGCACGGGGATGCCCGCTTCACGGCAGACCTGGATGACGTTGCCGCGCGTGATGCCGCCGAGGCAGTAGTTGCCGTTGGAGGTCCAGACTTCGCCGCGTTTCACGATGAAGAAGTGGGTCGAGTTGCAGGTCGCAACAAAACCTTGCGGGTCGAGCATCAGGGCTTCGTCGACTCCGGCTTTGGTCGCTTGGATGCAGGCAAGGATGCAGTTAAGCTTCGGGTCCTGCACGTCTGGTGCGCCGCGTCGCACGTGCACGGTGAAGAGGCGAATGCCACGAGTGAGGGTCTCGGGCTGCGCGGTCTTGTATTCGGGAATGATGACGATGGTGGGCGGCGAAATGGTGACGCGCGGGTCTTGGTAAGGGGTCGCTTTGACGCCGCGTGAAATCATGAGGCGAATGTGCACTCCGTCGGTCATGTGGTTGGCTTCGAGCGTGCGGTAGAGCTCTTGAGTGAGGGATTCACGGGTCTGCCCGAGATCAAGATCGAGGGCGGCGGCGCCTTCCCACAGTCGATCAAGGTGTTGGTCCAGAAACGCGATGCGGCCGGCGTGCACGCGGAGCCCCTCCCAGATGCCATCGCCGAGGATAAAACCACTGTCAAAGACGGAGACCGTGGCTTGCTGTCGGGGCACGAGGTTGCCGTTGAGGGAGATTAAGATGTCCGCGTTGCGCGGGTCATCGACGTAGTCGTGGGTGCCGTGGGCCATGGGGTAACAGTGGGGAAGGTGAGGTGAAGGCGCGGTTACAGGGTTGAGAACCGGTAAACCGTAGTGGTGTCGTAAACCTCGCCGGGGCGAAGAATGATGCTCGGGAAGTCGGGTTGGTTAGGCGCGTCGGGATAGTGTTGGGTTTCCAGGCAAAACGCGCCGCGGTAGACGTAGGGGAGGCCCTCCGGACTCTGCAGGGAACCGTCGAGAAAGTTACCGCCGTAGAGTTGCACGCCGGGCTCGGTCGTCAGGACCTCCATGACGCGACCTGACTCGGGTTCAACCACGCGGGCGGTAAAGGCGAGGCCGGGGCCGTCACGGTCGATGATAAAATTGTGATCGTAGCCGCCGCCGGCGATGAGTTGAGGATGGTCGTCGTTGACGCGGGCACCGAGGGCGTGAGGGGAGGTGAAGTCGAAAGGCGTGCCGGCGACCGACGCGATTTTACCGGTGGGAATCATGTCGGAACCGACGGGGGTGAAGGCGCTGGCTGCGAGTTGGAGTTGGTGGTTCAGCACGTCGTCCGTGCCGGCGCCTTTGAGGTTAAAGTAGGTGTGGTTGGTGAGATTGACCGGTGTCGCTTGATCAGTTGTCGCGCGATAATGGATACGGAGTTCGTTGTTGTGCGTGAGTGTATAAACCACCTCCACGGTGAGGGTGCCGGGATAGCCCTCTTCGCCGTCGGGACTGGTGTAAGCAAGGTGGAGTGACGGTTGCCCGTCGACGGCGGTGGGGGTGGCGG
>CAXBOL010000438.1:0-4856 GCA_963977295.1 uncultured Opitutaceae bacterium | reverse complement strand
AAGAGCGAAGTGGCGACGGAATTACCGCAAAAGGTGGAGATGGATCTGCATTGCCCGATGAGCGAAGTGCAGCGGTTCGAATACGCGAAGATTTGTTCGGAAGGGCTGCAGCGATTGGGTGATGACGTGGGCGCCGCAATGCGGGAGAAGTCGTTTGGGTTTCTCGCGTTGCTCACCCGGTTGCGCCAGGTGTGTTGCGATCCGGACATGTTGCCGTGGCGTCGTGCGCCGCTCTCTGACTCCGGCAAGATTGGGCTGCTGATTGAGAAATTGGCCGAGATCATCGATAGTGGGCATAAGGTCGTGATCTTTTCGCAATTTGTGATGTTGCTCGACCGCGTAAAAGAAGCGTTGGCGACGCATTACCCTAATTTAGCGCGCTATGAATTGACTGGGATGACGTTGGATCGGCAAAAGCCGGTGCAGGACTTTCAGACCTGTAACGGAGCTGCCGCGATGTTGGTTTCCTTGAAAGCGGCCGGCACGGGCATCACGTTGCATGCCGCCGATTATGTATTTCTGCTCGATCCGTGGTGGAATCCCGCCGTGGAGGCACAGGCGGTGGATCGCGTGCATCGTATTGGTCAGACTAATACGGTTTTCGTTTACCGCATGGTTACGGCCGGGACGATTGAGGAGCGTATTCAGGACCTCAAGGCGTCGAAGAAAGACCTATTTGATCAAATCGTAGGAGGTCTGGGAGGGGATTACGATTTGAGCCAACACTTCACCTCGCTGCAGGATTTGGTGACGCTGACTCAAGACGCCACGGATAATGATTCGGAGAATGGGGATGCGGCGGAATCCCCAACGAACTGAGCTAGTTTGGAGACGTTTTTGTGACTTTGTCGTAACGTAGGTTACGGGCGATTGACGGACGCGTGACATGTTGGCGTCGACCGCATAATCAATTTGTCTGGCAGGCTTGCGATGTGACGTGGTCGGCGGCATGTCCTGCAACCCGCGCCGTTTTGGTGCCTGTTACGTTTTAAATTGTTTTGGTTCGGCGATCATCTTTCTGGTGACTGTCGCGTTGGCGTCGGCGCAAACTGATCGAGGAGGAATCTCCGGACGCGCGATTGACGAAAACACCGGCTTGGGTGTCATCGGAGTGACGATCACGGTATCCGGCGCAGAAGTGTCCGCCACGACCGATTTGAGCGGAAGCTATTCCATCTCGGGAATTCCGGCCGGCTCGGCGACCCTATTGGTGCTGAAAGACGAATACCAGCCGGCGTCTATTACGGATCTGGCCGTGGTGGCGGGACAGGTGACGCAGTTGGATATTCCGATGGTTCCCACCGGGGGAGACGTCATCAAAATGGATGCCTTCACCGTTTCGGCCGATATCGTGCAATCTTCCGACATTGGTCTGATGCTCACGCGGCAAAAAGCACCGGCGATCAGCGATGCGATCAGCAACGATCAATTTGGCAAACTCGGGGCCGGTAACGCGGCGGAAGCATTGAGCAAAGTGACCGGGGCCAGTGTGGTGGACGGCAAATACGTGCTGATTCGTGGTCTCGGCGACCGTTACTCGAATACCACGATGAATGGTGTTTCGGTGCCCAGCGCCGACCCGGACAAGCGAGCGGTGCAGATGGACCAGTTTCCAACTGAAATGATCGAAAGCGTGGTGACGACGAAGTCCTTCACTCCTGATCAATCCGGCGCGTTTTCCGGCGGGAGTGTGAATCTCAAAACCAAATCATTTCCCGAAAGCTCGTTCTTCAGTGGCTCGTTTTCGGTAAGCATGAACGACAATGTCAAAGGTGAGCCCATGCTCGTCACCCGCGGACACTCTTCCGCTGCCCCTGACCTGCCGTTGGCATTGCCGAATCGCACCAAGGCCGAATTGGACGCGGAATTTTTCGGTAAATTCGACCTCGCTCGCGAACTCGATGCGGCGACCAAGTCTTTTGATCCGGCTGGGTTTTATCCTCGTGAGACCACAGGGGAGTTGGACCTGGGGGCCAGCGTGGCCCTCGGCAAACGCGTGCAATTCGGCGACGAAGGATTGATTGGGATTACGGCGAGTTTTACTCGCGATCGGTCATCGCGTAGCTTCACCGGAGGCGAAGAAGGTCGCTACACGGGAACGGCGACGCAGCCGGTGTCCAAGCTCCTGTTTTCATCGGACCCAAATTTGCTTTCGACCGACATCGCCAATGCGCCGGCGACTACACCCTCCTTTGGCGTCACGTCGAGCACCCGCTCGGAGTCAACGGGTGGGTTCTTAAAATTCGCGGTGCGGCCGACGATCGACCATGAGGTCAGTCTGGATTTGATTTACAACACGACGACCGACGATGCGGTGCGGCGCGGAGTGGGGGAAGAGGCTGGAAACTATGCGGGTGAAATCTACGAGGTTTACGACCTGTTGCGAACGGAGCGCTCGGTGTCTTCCGCTCAATTGGCAGGCAAGAGCCTCTTTCCGGCCGCGATGGCGCCTTTCGAAGTCCAAGAGCACGCAGGATCAGCCGGACTATCGCACGATGGCCTTCATCTACGATCTCGATGGTCAAGTGGTCAATGCGACGGGAGTGCAGCCGAATCGCTATTTCCGCGAGCTGCAGGAAGACGCGCTGGAAGGCGGACTCGACCTCTCGATGCCGATTTTTATAGGTGACAAAGAGCATCGCCTGAAGTTCGGCGGCATGTCGTCGGCTGGCGACCGCAACTACGACGAGCAACGATTTCAATATGCGCGAGTGCCGCGCAGTCGGGACGACCTCTTGGCGTTTCCCGGGCAAGTCGGCATCATCAGCGAGACGGCGGACAGTGTGACTTTTGGCAACACGATCACCCGGTTGCTGCAGCCCAATCGCTACGATGCCGAACAGAATGTCTCGGCCGCCTACGTGATGATGGATGCGGCGTTGACAGACGACATCCGGGCGATTTTCGGCGCTCGTTATGAGTCCACCGAAATCGTGACCACTCCGGCCGAAACGCCAGGACTGAATCCGAAGACCGGGATCATCGACGATTCGAATATCCTCCCCGCATTGAGTTTGGTTTACGCGCAAAACAAGCGCATGAACTGGCGGGCCGCTTACGGCCGCACCATTGCTCGTCCGACCTACAAAGAGCTGACCGATATTCGCTACGAAGACGTGTTTACGGGCGATACCTACATCGGCAGTGCCGACCTCGAGCTTTCCGTGATCGATAACTTTGACGTGCGTTGGGAGTGGTTCCCCAGCAAGGGCGAAACGGTGGCGGTGAGTGCGTTCTACAAGGATATGATCAGCCCGATTGAAGTGTTGTTTCAGCCCAGTGTCGGATCCATTCAGCCGCAAAATGTGGACAGTGGCACGGTCTACGGAGTTGAGTTCGAGTTTCGTCGCGGCCTGCAATTTATCAGCGATTCGCTCTACCGTTGGTCTTTGGGTGGCAACCTGACGTTTATCGAATCGGAGGTCACGATTCCTGATTCGGAATTGACGCTATTGCGCGCTGATGATCCGCAGGCCTCGGACAAGCGCGAGCTATTGGGACAGTCTCCCTACGTTTTTAACGCCGACATTAACTACAGCCGCGAAGAGAGCGGCACCTCTGCCACGCTGTCCTATAATGTGGTGGGCGAACGTCTCGATCTCGTCGTCTACGGCCCACTGCCCGACGTGTATGAACAACCGTCGCCAACCCTGAATTTTGTGCTCAGCCAACGGCTCAGCCCGCACTGGAAGCTCAAGCTCAGTGCCAAGAATCTGCTCAATTCCGACAAGGAAAAACTCATCAGTCTGCCCAACGAGGATCTGATCTACAGCCGCTATCAAAATGGCCGCAGTTTCAGCCTCTCGATGAGCTACTTGTTCGAGTGAGCGGGTAATCGATCTCCTCTGTGTTCCAAACACGAAAACCAAAGAATACACATCCAATGAAACTGAAATCCCTCCTCGTCGCCGCGCTTGTTACCGCGGCCGCGACGATCCAGGCCGCCACGGTAAACGTGAGTGGTTCCATCACCGCCAATACCAATTGGACGGCAGACAATGAATACGTGCTCAGCGGCTACGTTTTTGTGACCAACGGCGCGACACTTACCATCGCTCCCGGCACGGTGATCAAAGGCGAAGTCAGCTCCGGCTCTGGTGCTGCGGCGTTGATCGTGACCCGTAGCGCCAAGATCATGGCCGAAGGCACGGTAGATAAGCCGATCATTTTCACGTCGGTGCTCGATAATCTCAACGGCAACCTCGGCACGAACCGCAAGGGTCTCTGGGGTGGCGTGATTCTCCTTGGTAACGCCAGCATCAACTCGCGTGCTGACGGCACCGCTGCGGGTTCCCCCGCCCAAGGCCAAATCGAAGGCGTCGCGGTGACCGGCGAGCAAACCTCGCTCATTACCTTCGGTGGCACCAACGATGCCGACAACTCCGGCACGATGCGTTACGTCTCGATCCGTCACGGTGGTGCGACCATCGGAACGGCCAACGAGATCAACGGCTTGACCCTCGGCGGCGTGGGTTCGGGCACGACGCTCGAATACATCGAAGTCTACGCGAACCAAGACGACGGTTTCGAATTTTTTGGCGGCACGGTCAGCCCGAAATATCTCGTCGCGGCATTCTGTGGTGATGACTCCTTCGACTTCGACCAAGGCTTCCGCGGTAAACTGCAATGGTTGTTCACGCTTCAAATCAACGATGGTGACGAGCCGGGCGACAAAGCGATTGAATGGGACGGCGCGACGTCGCCCCTCACGGCCACGCCGATTTCTGATGTGACGGTTTCCAACCTCACCGCGATCGGTCTCGGTTCGGGCGGCAACAACGCCCCGATCAATCCTCGCGACAACGCGACGGTCAAACTCTACAACTCGGTCTTCGTCAACTATGCCCACGGGATCG
>CAXBOL010000437.1:0-4866 GCA_963977295.1 uncultured Opitutaceae bacterium | reverse complement strand
AGTGGCGTGGCGAGGGAGTTGTGCTGGAGCCATCAGCCCCTATGGCGCGCCCAGCGTGTCCTCCAACTGTGTCCGCCGTAGCCTCGGCGAAGGGGGAAGCCTTGGAGACGGAGGGCGGTCACGCCCTACCTGAGAACAAATGGCGCTAAAGTCTATTCCTCAAGAGACGTTGGTTTTACACCCCGACTGTCACGGTTAAGAGGCCTGGATCCCTGCGCGTCGTGATCTGCCCCAAAACCGAAAAACCACTTGAACCGCAGAGATCGCCAAAGGCGCAAAGGTGAAATCCAAGAAATTCTAATGAGGCCCTTGGTTCGATTCTCTGCGCTCTCTGCTACCTCTACGGTTAAATCGGAACTACGGGCAATCCGATCGAGACCTGACGTATTTTGTTAGTTATCCGAGGCGCAATGAGGACCGACTAATACCGCCTCGGTTCAGGAAAAACTGACAAAACACGACATGACCCTACCGGCGGCCCCGCCGGTAGGAGCAGTGCTTGCACGCGATCACACCTGTCCCACTGCTCACCGGTGGGATCGCCAATTGGGTCATGTCACCGCTAGCCGGCGCGAACGAATTGCCGATCGATGCGATCTCGTTGGGTATCCGGACCAATGCTAAGTCTCAGTTCAAGACACTAGTCTCGGACCGCAAGGATTAAGTATTGACTCCTTGGCCATGGTATTATCCAGAGCGCTATCCAGTCGGAGCGACACCGCTTACTGACCGGGAACGGCTTGGGCCATGGCTTCATGAACCGTTAGAGTCCCGAGGCGGGGGAGATCGTTGCCTACGCCATCGACGCCGCCTTTGGGCCAGGTGGCGGGATCGGCGTATTGGCCATCGTCGTGGTAGACTTGTTGGAGGCGGGTGATTTCCGCTTTCAGCTCGGCGAAGAGCTTTTGCACCGCCGGTCGTTTGGCCTCGATAGGCGAGTAGAGCATGTTGTGTTGCTCGTCGGGATCGTTGACCAAGTCGAAGAGCTCGAAAGCGTCCTTGTCCCAGTAGTAGATGAGTTTGTGCGTGCGGGTGCGCACGCCGTAGTGAGCGGCCGTGTTGTGATGTCCCGGACTGTGGTAGTAGCGGTAGTAGAACGTCTCGCGCCAATCGGCGGGGGATTCGCCGCGGAGGATGGGGGCGACGCTGTGGCCTTGCATGGATTCGGGAATGGGCAGGCCGGCCAAGTCGAGGAACGTGGGAGCGAGATCGATGTTGCCCACGAACTGATCGGGCGTGGTGCCGGCTTTGATCCCGGGACCGCGAGCGATCAACGGCACCCGCAGGCCGGGCTCATACATGAAACGTTTGTCGTAGAGTCCGAGGTCACCCAGATACCAGCCGTTGTCGGCGGAGTAGATCACGATGGTGTTTTCGGCCAGGCCGGTGGCATCGAGGTAGTCGAGGACCTTACCCACGTTGTCATCGACCCCTTGAACGCAGGCGAGGTAGTCGCGCATGTAGTGTTGATATTTCCACTTGACCAACGCTTTACCGGTGAGGGTTTTGCCGTCGACCGTGACGGCCATGGGTTTTTCGCTCGCCCAGGCGCGGAGCTCGGGGCCCTTGAGGTTGTCAGGCGCCATGAACTTGAGGTCGCGGTTAGTCAGGTCGCGGGCGACGGTCTGTTCGTTTTCGGGGAGCGCGCCGGTGATGTCGGTGCAGTGCCCTTCGATGTCGAGTCGACCGTGCGGGGTGAGGAAGGAGGGATTCCAATACTGACCTTGGCCGGGGAGCACGATCCAGCGGTCAAATCCGGTCGGGTCGCTGCCGAGGTGCCATTTGCCGATCATGCCGGTGTGGTAGCCCCCGGCCTGCAGGTGTTTGGCGACGGTGTCGCGGGAGCCGTCGAAACGGTTGAACACCGGGACCCCATTGAGATGCGAATACTGACCCGTCAGCAGGGTGGCGCGGCTGGGCGTGCAGATGGAGTTGGTAACGAAAGAATTAGTGAAGCGCGCACCGCCGCGGGCGAGGCGATCGAGGTGCGGGGTGGTGTTGACCTTCGAACCGTAGGCCGAGATCGCATTCTGGGCGTGATCGTCCGAGAAAATGAAGAGGATATTCGGGCGGGGGGCGGCGGAGGCGAACGGGGTGAGGCAGGCAACGCACAGCGTGGCGAGAACGAGGTAGGGGCGATAGTTCATAGGGGTGACGAAAAACGGAACTCGCACTATGGGGTTTGGCGAAGTCATGACAACTGAGTTCGCGGGGCGGAGCGAAGTTGGGTGCGTTTAGATCATTGCCACGGGGAGTGGGGCCGCGCAGCTTCCGCCGACCGGGATGCATTTGATGCCTTTCCGCATTGATGATCATTTCCTTGCTTCGGCGCCTCAGTGTGAGGTTTTTCTCAGAAATTCGCTGGTTTTTTAGCCGGTGGGGTAGTCGTCTGCGCCAGTCGGCGCGGTGGTCGGCGTGGTTTTACCCGCCGCCGGTGGTGCGCTCGAAGGCGTCCTTGTATCGCGACTACAACCATCGGTGTTTTGCCGACTGGCATCAGCAGGAGTGCATGCTGGCGGATCAACCGCGGATGGCGTTTTACCACGAGGCGATCCGCCGACACCTGAAGCCGGGGGATCGGGTCATCGATCTGGGCACGGGCACAGGGATTTTGGCGGCGTTTGCGGCGCGAGCAGGCGTGGCCAAGGTTTACGCGATCGATCACTCCGAAATTTTGGATCACGCCGAAACGCTCGCCGTGGCCAACGGGATTTCGAACGTGGAATTCATTGATCAACACAGTGCGGATTTGAGTCTGGATGAGCCGGTCGACGTCATCGTGCACGAGCAGATGGGGGACTTCCTTTTTGATGAGGCCATGATCCCCAATGTGTGTGATCTACGGGATCGGTTGTTGAAGCCGGGCGGGTTGATTTTGCCGAGTCGGTTTGAGTTTTACTGCGAGCCGGTGCAACTGCACGCGAGCCGGCGGGTGCCATTCATCTGGGAGCTGCAAGTGCATGGGTTTGACTACCGCAGCTTGGCGGAGAGTCGACCGGAAGAGCCGGACTATTACCGCATGGCCAGTTGTGACCTTGGGGTGGTGAAGAGTTTTTCGGGCGAACCGGCGGCGGCGTTGGAGTTTGATCTGCATACGGTGCAAGAGGCGAACATGCCGAAGAAATTGGAATTCACGCGCACGGTGACCACGGCCGGACCTGTCGATGGGTTGGCGGTGTTCATGAAAGTGCGGGTGGACGATGATCTGGTGCTGAGCTCAAGTCCGCTGGACGCGGGGCGCGCCCCGCATTGGGGATTCCGGCTTTTACGGCTCGCGCACACGGAGGCTGGGGTGGGCGACCAGTTGGAGGTGATGTTGGAAGTCGAAGATTGGACCGATCCCGATACTTGGCACTGGGCTTGTCAGAAACGATGACTGATGAATGAGCGCTCGACCAAAACGACGGAGAGAACTGCCGCGGCAGCGATCCAAGTGAAGGCTGACGCCCCACCGAAGGTGCAGAGTCACTTTAGGTTACATCCGGTTTGGCGCTAAACCGACCGCTCTTCGAATCGATTCACGGTCCAGGATTCTTCTGATGGAATGCGCGTTATTCTCGACGAGTGCCTGCCGCGCCGGCTCGAATTGGCACTGACCGGCCATGTGGTTTCAACAGTGTCACCAGCGGGCTGGGCGGGTATTTCCAACGAGAAGCTCCTCGCTCGGATCTCTCGCAACTACGACGCGTTCTTAACCGTCGATAAGAACCTGCCAGCCCAACAGCAGACAACTGCTCTCACATTTGGTGTCGTCGTGTTGCGCGCACCGTCCAATTGGCTCGAAGATTTGAGGCCGCTCGTGTCGGCAATCCTCATGGCATTGACTGACTTGCAGCCGGGCTCGGTCGTCATGGCTCCCCATGAGCAGGCATGAGCATGGTTCCTGCGTGGGGCCGTAAACCTAATACCAGCAGTCCGATTAAATCAGACTGATTTTAACGCATCCCCCGTCGCCGAGGCTATGGAGGACACGATCGAAGGGCAGGAAGTCACCAAGTCGGTAGTAACGCAAAGTTAAGCAGTTTAATAACTTGTTACTCAACTCGGCGGCTCTGCGACTCGGCGTTAAAGTCCAGATCCATGCGTTGATTGGCATTAGAAGTGCCATTTAGCGAACAGGCGCTGCGATGACGTGGCGAATTTTACCGTCTGGTTTGGTCATGATGTAAAGTTCACCGTCAGCGTCTTCGCCGAAGCGCAGATCGACGCGGCCGCGCTTGGTGAGCTCGCGGAGGCTGGTTAGGTTTCCGGAGCCGTCGTCGATTTCGAGTTCGTAGATCTGTTGATAGCCGGCGGTTTGGTGGGTGACATCGAGACAGAAGATGCGACCGGAAACGATGTCGCCGAAAATGTATTTCCCCTGCAATTCGGGCACTGATCCGCGATAGACGAAACCGCCGGAAATAGCGTTGCCTTCGAAGTGACTGTAAATGGCGAGAGGGAGCTCAAACGATTCATCGGTGGCCAAGATGCCGGCAGGGGGGGCGCTTTCTTTTTCTGTCGCTGCATCGTAGTGCAGGTGGGCGTCGCGCACATTCCAACCGTAGTCGCGGCCGGGGATGACCACGTTGATTTCTTCGAAGAGGCGTTCGCCGACTTCGTTGGCGAGCAGGCGACCCTCGTTGAGATGATCCCAGGTCAGGCGATGCGGATTACGAAACCCCCATGCGTAGATTTCGGACCACACGGCAGTATCTTTGGCGGAGACGAAAGGGTTGTCGGTCGGGATGCCATAATGACCGTTGCGGCTGTTGTCGCCGGTCGGGTTGATCCGCAAAATGGTGCCGAGTGGGGAGTTTAGGTTGTGGGTGAGTTCGGGGTTGCCGTTGCGGGTCGAACCGCCGTCACCGAAACCGATATAGAGTA
>CAXBOL010000436.1:0-4867 GCA_963977295.1 uncultured Opitutaceae bacterium | reverse complement strand
AGCGTAGATTCCGCCGCCGAGTAGACGCGGACCGTCGTAGAGCGCTAGAATCTGGCCACTCGCCAATCCGCGCTGCGGTTCGTCAAAGGAGATTGCGGCGGCGTCAGGCGACGTTGAATCGGGCTCAAAGGTCAAATCGACCCGGGGGTCGCGATAGCGAACCTTGCCTTGGAGTCGAGCCTTCGATGCAGGGGGGCAGGGGGTGTTCCACCGTAAGCTGTGGACTCTGACTTGGCGCGTATGCAGACCCGGCGCGGTGGGCGCGTCGAAAGAAACCAGTAAGGCTCGATCGTCACTTCGTTTTTTCACGACCACGTAGGCTTTGCCGTCGGTGTTGGATGGAATTCCGATGCCGCGGCGTTGGCCGAGGGTGAAATAGTGTAATCCTTGGTGTTGGCCGAGCACGACGCCGTCGTCGGCCCGCACGATGGGGCCAGGCGCATCCGGCACGTATTGACGCAGAAAGTCCTGCATTTTTATCTGACCGATAAAGCAGATGCCTTGGCTGTCTTTCTTGGTGGCGTTGGGCAGTCGGGCTTTTTGGGCAATGAGGCGCAGATCGGGTTTGAGGAGGTCGCCGATGGGAAACCGAGCTGCGGCCAGCTGGTCCTGCTCCAGTAGCGCCAGAAAATAGGTCTGATCTTTGTTGGAATCCGCGCCCTCGAAGAGGGCGAAGTTTCCGTCGGTGAGAGGGCGACGTTGAGCGTAGTGACCCGTGGCGACGGCATCGAAACCGTGATCGCGTGCCCACTGACGAAACACGCCGAATTTGATGTCCCGGTTGCACATGACATCCGGGTTGGGGGTGAGTCCGCGCCGGTAGCCATCGAGCAGATAGGCCACGACGCGGTCCCGATAGTCTTCCATCAAATTAACGACGCGAAACGGGATGCCCAAATGGTCGGCGACGGCTCGAGCATCCACGATGTCCTGTTCCCAAGGGCAGTCGCCGATGATCCGGTCCTCATTGATCCAGTTTTTCATGTAGGCCGCCTCCACGGTTTCCCCCGCCTCCTTCAGGCGTAATGCAGCCACGGCGCTGTCGACGCCGCCGGAAAGGGCAATGAGAGTGCGTAGGCCGGAACTCACAACGGGAAGCGGTGCGCGCTGGAGGGGAGATGTCAACGAATTGGGTTTAATCTAGTTGAAGACTTAATTGCGTCTTGAGCACGAAAGGGCGCGGCCGATGCTCTCAAGCAATCGTCATGTCAAATCGAGCCAACACGTTAGTTCACGCTTGGATGGAAACGCCCACTCAGGGCGTGTGTGAACTCGCCCATGATTGGCGAGCACGACAGCAGCCGCCATTGCGGATCAGTGGCGGTGCCCATATGAAGTTGGCGCGGGTTACGGATCTTAGCTTTGGTCTGGAGAGCGGATATTTTGTAACGCGCCGAGGTCGCATTTTCTTTTTTCTCCCTCGCGCTCCCACTCGGGCCGGAGAGTCAGCTCCGCCGGAAGCCATTTATCTCGCCGGTGACTTCAATGGCTGGGGCGATGCCATTGGTCGAGAAGAGTGGAAACTGTGTCCTGCTTCTTTGGATCGACAGCCGGTGCTCATGTGGAGTGGAGATGCGCAACCGTTTTTGGCCCATCCGTCTAAACGTTTTAAGTTCGTGACCCAAAGCGGTCGGTGGCTGGAGGTGCCGATCAACTCCTCCTCGGTGACTGACGAGAATGGCAACCGGAATCGGGTAGTGGATCCGGATCGAAGCGGGTTACATCTCTTTTCATTCACTCTCTCGGAGCCGATAGATCTGACCCAGAGTTGGCGGATGTATTGGCAAGGCGGTGAAACTGATCACTCGGTGCCGTTGCGCATGGGCACGTTTTTTCATGCCCTGAAAACGGACCTCCCTTTGGGGGCACGGATCGAAAACGGCGATACCGTTTTTCGGCTCTTCGCGCCTCGAGCGACGTCCGTGGAATTATGCCTTCAGGAGACCGATGAGCCCGATTCGCCGGTTTCACGATATAGCTTGGAGCGATGTGATGAGGAGGATCTGGGCGACGCTTCGGTCTGGGAAATTACGGCGGCGGGCAATCTACATGGTTGGCGCTATTAGTATCACATCGATGGGCCGCACGATGAATTCAGTCTGTTTGATCCCGAGCAGCAGGTGCTCGACCCGTATGCGCTGGCCGCGGTGGACCGAACGGGACCGGGTTTGGTGGTGGATCTCGCCAAAATTAAGCGAAAAAAGGACCCCTTTAAGACGCCGGCGTGGCAGGATTTGGTGATCTGCGAAGCGCATGTGAGAGATTTGGCGGCCAATGCCCCCACGAATGCCACCGCGGAGGAGCGGCGTGGCTTCTCAGGGTTACGCAAGTGGGTTGATGCGCCGGCTGGCTATTTTCAGCGATTGGGCGTGAACTGTGTCGAGCTGCAGCCGGTGCAGGAATTCGATAACGAACTTGCGTCTGATTACCACTGGGGATACATGACGAATAATTACTTCGCGCCGGAAAGTAGTTACGCGCTGGAGCCCCGTAAACTCTCCGGACTGCGTGAATTTCAGGATTTGGTGGCTGCCTTTCATCAGCAGGGCATCGCGGTGGTTTTGGACGTGGTTTATAACCATGTCGGAGTGCCCGGGCACCTGATGTTCATCGATAAACTCTACTACTTCACGCTCGGTGGGGAGGGGGACCTTTCCAATTGGAGCGGCTGTGGCAATGACCTACGGGCGGATGCCGCCATGGCCACGCGGTTGATTATCGATAGTTGCACTCATTTGATCGAGACGTTCGGTGTCGACGGGTTTCGATTTGATCTCGCGGAGTTACTGGGGGTCGAAGTGTTGAAGGAGATCGAAGTCGCGCTGAAGCAAGTTAAGCCCGACGTGATCCTCATCGCGGAACCGTGGAGCTTTCGGGGTCACATCGCCGGTCCGCTGGCGGAGACCGGGTGGGCCTCTTGGAATGATGGATACCGGAGGTTCCTCAAAGATTTCGTGCACGCCAAAGGCACCCATGAGAGTTTTGAGTATTACTTCAAAGGGTCCCCCTGGTATTTCGCGCATTGGCCGGCCCAAACGGTTAACTACGTGGAATCCCATGATGATCGAACCTGGATCGACGAAATTACCGAAAATACCGATTCCAACGGCCACCTGCCGACGGTGAACGATCGCCGGCGCACCCATCTCATGGCGGCCGTGCTATTCGGCTCGATCGGCATTCCGATGATCTCGGCCGGCCAAGATTTCCTGAGGTCGAAACACGGGATCAATAACACCTACCTGCGGGGAGACATCAACGCGCTGGACTATCATCGACTGGAGCGGTTTTCGAGCACTCACGCCTATTTTGCTGACTGGATTAGGTTTCGGAAATCGGAAAACGGGTTGCTTTTACGGCATTTTTCGCGCGCAAGTGAGTCGTTTTTCCAGTTTTGGTTCGTGCCCGACTCGATGGCGGTGGCGATTCTTTACAACGCAGACTTGTCGCAAGGGGAGGAACAGCTCCTGTTCGCAGTCAATCCGCAGCTGACCGATGTCGAAATCACCGTTGATCCGTCCATGACCAAGGGCCGGTGGTGCCGAGTTGCTGATCACGAACGCTTTATGAACGAACGAGACGTTCAGGTCCCGGCGACTTTGTCGACGAAACTCTGGCTGCCGGCCTTGGGTTGTGGCCTTTGGCGAAAGCATGAAAAATAGTAATAGCAAGATTTGGTCAGGGGACCACAAGCATTGCCCCGCCAAAACCCTTGCCAATCGGCGCCCGGCCGACTTCGCTCTCCCTTCCTGCGCCTACTCGGCACGGGTCTCCTGAATAAGTATATAAACCATCATATTGGATTAAATCTCATGGCAGTAAAAGTTGGCATCAATGGTTTCGGCCGCATCGGACGTTTGGTATTTCGCGCGTTGGTTGAGCAAGGTTTGCTCGGCACCACGCTCGACGTGGTCGCCGTAAACGACCTCGTCTCGGCTGACAATCTCGCTTACCTCCTCAAATACGACTCCACCCAAGGACGTTTTAAGGGTGAGGTCAGCAGCAAGAAGTCCTCGGACTCCGCCCCTGCAGACGATATTTTGGTCGTCAATGGCAAAGAGATCAAGGTTCTCGGCGTTCGCGCTGGTCCGTCCGCGTTGCCTTGGGGCGAGCTGGGGGTCGACCTCGTAATCGAATCCACCGGTCTTTTCACCGAAGATGTGAAAGCCAATGGCCACATCGAAGCGGGGGCCAAGAAGGTGATTATTTCCGCTCCGGGTAAGGGTAACGTTGCGACCATCGTCATGGGCGTGAACGACGACACCTTGGATGTGAAGAACACCAACCTCATTTCGAACGCGTCCTGCACCACGAACTGTCTCGCGCCGCTCGTGCACGTGCTGCTCAAGGAAGGCATTGGCATCGAGGAAGGTCTCATGACCACCATTCACTCCTACACGGCGACCCAAAAGACGGTCGATGGTCCTTCGCCGAAGGACATGAAGGGTGGCCGCTCTGCCGCCATCAATATCATCCCCTCCACCACGGGCGCTGCCAAGGCCGTCGCCCTCGTTTGCCCTCAGGTAAAAGGCAAATTGACCGGGATGGCTTTCCGCGTGCCGACTCCGACGGTTTCCGCCGTCGATTTGACCGTGAAGACCACCAAGGAGACGTCCCTGCAAGAAATCAACGCCCTCCTCAAGAATGCGTCTGAGACCTACCTCAAGGACATCCTCGGTTACACCACCGACGAAGTTTGCTCGAGCGACTTCATCCACGATCCGCTTTCGTCGATCTACGACGCCGGCTCGTCCATCGAACTCAACAGCCGCTTCTTCAAGCTGGTGAGCTGGTATGACAACGAGTGGGGTTACTCAAACCGCGTCGTCGATCTTGCCAAGAAGATCGCCGCCGAGCTCTAAGCAAC
>CAXBOL010000435.1:0-4885 GCA_963977295.1 uncultured Opitutaceae bacterium | reverse complement strand
TTCCAACCCACCTGGGCGAGATGCCTCCGGGGGTGGATGAAAAGCTCCGCCAACCGTCGCACAGCACCGTGTTGGGACTACTCCACTTTGGATTGCAAAATCGCACCAGCCCGATGCGGCAGGCCCCTCGGCGCCGTGGCCTTTTCCGTAAACTTTTTGCCGTAGGAGCCTAATCATGCACCCCCACGAACTTCCCCTTACTCCGGTGACGGATCACCTCGCTGATCGCAGTATTTCCATCAAGATAATCGGTCTGGGTGGAGCGGGCGGCAACGCCGTCGACCGGATCAAGATGGAAAATTTGGATCGACTACAATTGTCGGTCATCAACACCGATCTACAGGCCCTCAACGCTTCGCCGGTGGAGGAAAAGGTGTTAATCGGATCTCAAATCACCCGGGGACTCGGAGCCGGGGGAGACCCAGATCTCGGATACGATGCGGCAGAGGCCGACCGGGAAAAAGTTGCGGAAGTGGTCAAGGACTGTGATCTCGTTTTTCTGGTGGCCGGGATGGGCGGAGGCACCGGTAGCGGGGCGGCTCCGATCGTGGCTGACATTGCCAGTGAGGCGGGGGCACTCGTGATCGCGTTTGTGACGATGCCGTTCAGTTTCGAAGGTGGACGCCGCGTCAAACAAGCCGAGGACGGACTCTTGGCATTGCGTCGCAGTTGCGATGCGGTGATTCCGCTGCCCAACGACATTCTCCTGCAAGAAGCGGCGGACGGTGAAACGGCGTTGGATTCGTTTGCACGGGCCGATGCCTGGATCGGACGGGCGGTGCGGTCAGTTTGGGCGATGTTGTTTCGCACCGGCTTGATCAATTTGGATTTTGCGACCTTGCGGCAGGCTTTTCACACCCGCGGTGGGAAGACCCTGTTTGGTCTGGGCGCGGGGGAAGGCGAAAACGCCACCAAGGATGCGATCGAAAGCTTGGGCATGTGCCCATTATTAGCGACTCCGGAGTTCTCTCGAAAAGCGGACCGCTTGTTGGTCAATATTGTGGGTGGCACAGATCTCACTTTGGCGAAAGTGAATGAGATCATGAGTGCGATGACGGAGCGTTATGGCCGTGATTCTCATGTGATCATGGGAGCGGTGATCGACGAGGATTTACAGGGACGGGTTGAAATCTGCGTGATCGGCACCTCGGATATTGGGGGGCGTTTACCGCCGCGCCGTCCTTCGGTGCGACCTCGCTCCAACAGCACGGGAGCCGCACCGCGGACTCCGGAAACGGTGACGGAGATGCCACCCAGTGTGATTCCCGTCGCTTCGAATCATGCTTCTGCGCGGAAACCGAAGACACATGGGCCTAAAACGGATGGGTCTCAAAATGAGTTTGTATTTGGCAGTCACGCTGAAAATCGGGGCTATTTTGAGCGCACTGATCGCTATCTTTTTGAAGGTCAGGACCTGGATGTGCCGACTTATATGCGTAAAGGCATTAAGATCAGCATTTAGCGTGAGTAGGGGTTGATCGAAAAGTTTACGACTGGTTGACGAAGGCTCCCCTTGGCAAGAGCGAGGGTTTATGCAGGATGGCCCCTATGTTTATCGATGAATGCGTCATTAAAGTTGCGGCCGGAGACGGCGGTCGTGGCTGTTCAAGTTTCCGGCGCGAGAAGTTTGAACCGTTTGGCGGTCCGAATGGGGGCGATGGAGGCAAGGGCGGCGACGTCGTGCTCCTAGGCGACGACGACACGAACAATCTGGTCGATTTTAAATACAAGCCCCATTGGAAAGGGGAGCGGGGCGAGCACGGCTTGGGCAAGGATTGCAATGGTCGCGAAGGTGAGCCCGCGGTCTTGCACGTTCCTTTGGGGACAATAGTCACCGACGTCGAGACGGGCAACGTGGTCGCGGAAATCGTGACGGACGGTCAACGCGTGGTGCTGCGTAAAGGGGGCAATGGCGGATGGGGGAACACCCATTTCAAGACCTCGACCAATCGGGCTCCGCGGCAGGCAAATCCCGGGCAAGTCGGTGAATTTGGGACCTATCGATTGGTGCTGAAGAGCATCGCCGATGTCGGTTTGGTGGGATTTCCGAACGCCGGTAAATCCTCGCTGACCAACGCGATCACCCAAGCCCGGCCCCGCACGGCGGCGTATCCCTTCACGACGCTCCATCCGCAGATCGGAGTCATCAATTTTCCGGAAGCCTATGATCGTTTGCTGATGGCCGATGTGCCGGGGTTGATTGAGGGAGCCAGTGATAATCGCGGATTGGGGCATCGGTTTTTACGTCACATTGAGCGCTGCGCGTTGCTGACGTTTATGATCGATATGGCCGCGGTCGATGGCCGTGATCCGCGGGATGACTATGCTACGCTCTTGGCCGAATTGGAGGCCTATGACCCCTCTTTAATCGAGAAGCCACGTCTGGTGGTGGCGAATAAAATGGATTTGGAAGGTGCCAAGCAGCAGCTGACCAAATTCAAACGAAAACACAAAGTTCCCGTCGTGCCGGTGTCCTGCGAAAGCGGGGAAGGTCTGGATCTGCTGAAGCAGACCTTGTTGGAAAAAGTGCGCGAAACGACCCCCTCTTTGATTCCGGCCTCAAGTCGGTAAACACGTTCAATCAATTGCAATGAATCCGGCGTTTCGTTCCCTTTTGATGCGGTCAAACCGCTTGCTGGGCGCTCAGTTGGTCGAACAAAACTTGGTGAACATCAATCAGTTGGAAGCAGCGAACGAGAAGCTGCTGGAGCTGATTAACACGGGCAGTCCGCGGCAACGGTCGGTCCTCGGAATACTCGTTTACGACCTTAACGCCGTGAAAGAGGAAGATGTATTGTTGCATCAATCCGAAAAGGATGGAACCGGGGTGGTGGACTTGCGTCACTATGAGATTCACGATGATCTGAAAGCCAATATGGATACCGATCCGTGTTGGGCCACGTGGTCGGTTCCTTTCGATATCGAAGAAGATGTGACGTTCATCGCGACGGCTTATTACTTAAGCCCGGCGGTCCGGAAGCATTGGGAATCGCATTTCAATAACCGGGTGCTTTGGTTTGGCACGACCCTCGAAATGATTGCGGATATTTTGGAGACTCGCGACAAGGGCGAGCTTTTGAAGCCCCAATAAGTTAAGTTTATCCCCGCACGCGCATGCCACTCGGAAAAATACAATCCAGTATCGTTGATGCTCTGGTTGACGAAACTCGCCTGACCGCAGCGCAGCGGCAGCAGATTACCTCGAACCCGGAAGAACTCTCCGGCGATCTGTTGGATCAACTGCTCCAGAATGATTTTGGCATAACGCCGTTTCAGTTACAAAAAGCCAAAGGTCGGGCGTTCAAGCTAACTCCCTTCAACGTAGCTCGGTTCACCATTCATGGCGCCACCTTCGAGCGTTTGGACCGTGATTTTTGCGAGAAGAGTTTGATCGTCCCGGTGGGCGAGGTTGGGGATTTGCTGGTCATCGCGGTGTCGAATCCGTTCGACGTTTCATTGGCGAGTAAAGTCCAGGACATGACGGGCAAACGGGTGGTTCGGGTTCTGGGCAAGGAAAAGGACATCCGGGAAAAGTATGCCAAGACCACGGACAATTCCGCGGATTTCTCCGACGTGGTCAGTGCAATCGGGCTGGAATACAACGACGACGCGGAATTGTCCGACGATGAGCTCACGGACGAGGAGTCAGGACCGATTATTGAACTCGCGAACCGGGTGATTGAAGACGCCTATTTTGCCGGCACGTCTGACATTCATATCGAGCCGTGGGAGCATGAAGTCGTCGTGCGCTACAGAATCGACGGGGTGTGTTCGGAGAAATTGCGGCTACCTGGAAAAGTGGGCCCCGCCCTCATCGCCCGCCTCAAAATCATGTGTAATTTGGACATTGCGGAGCGTCGCTTGCCCCAGGACGGCCGCATCGTTTTCAAGCAATACACGCGTAAGAATGTGGACGTGGATTTACGCGTTTCGACGGCGCCATTGAATTACGGCGAAGGGGTCGTGATGCGTATTCTCGATAAGCAAAAATCGACGCTGCCCATGCACGCGCTTGGATTTTCTCCGGAAAACATGGCCCGTTATCGGGCATCCATCGAACAGCCGTATGGCATGATTCTACATTGCGGTCCGACGGGCTCGGGCAAATCGATGACGCTGTATTCGGCGCTCAACGAGATCAACTCGCCCGATTTGGTGATTCGCACGGCCGAAGATCCGATCGAATACACGTTGGCGGGCATCAATCAGATGCAAATGCATCGTCAGATCGGACTCACGTTTGCTGCGGCCTTGCGCGCCTTCTTGCGGCAGGATCCGGATATCATTCTGGTGGGTGAAATTCGTGACAAGGAAACGGCCAATATCGCGGTGGAGGCGGCGCTCACGGGTCACTTGTTGATTTCAACGCTCCACACCAACGATGCGCCGTCGACGGTGGCGCGACTCACCGATATGGGGGTCGAGCCATTCATGATCTCGTCGTCGCTTTTGTGTGTGTGTGCCCAACGTCTCATGCGCCGGGTGTGCAAACAATGTCGCCAGCCGATGGAGCCCGAAGGTCGGGTCAAAGATCTCATGGAAAAGGCGCTGGGCTGGAGTGGCACCATTTACAAGGCGAACCCCAAGGGATGCACCAAGTGTAATGGCCTCGGTTACAAAGGCCGGGTCGGTATTCACGAACTGATGACGAACAGCGAGGAATTGACGGAGGCGATCAACAAAGAGTCCGACACCGCGGTGTTGAAGCGCATTTGTCAAAGCACCGGCATGAAAACGCTCCACCAAGATTCGCTGCTTAAAGTCAAAGAAGGCATCACCACCTTTGAGGAGGCACTGGCCAATGTGCCGCCGGACATGTGAGGCGTAAGTCTCCGGGAAGATGGAAGTCGGTTATTGGGAATTCGGGGCAGTGGCACTCGCCCAC
>CAXBOL010000434.1:0-4895 GCA_963977295.1 uncultured Opitutaceae bacterium | reverse complement strand
CGCCACTGGCAGCCTCGTCGGCATTAAACCCCCGATGGCGATAAGCCGCCTCGACGAGCGCGTTATGGTCGGATTCAGAGACAACGTAAAATGTTTCAGGCATGATAAAAAAGGAGGAAGGGTTTAACCACTGATGGACACAGATGAACACAGATCCGAATCCATCTAAGGCACCTAAGAAATGGACAAATTAATCGACTTTAAGAGCGAAACGGGAGTGGCCTGTGCTGCGAAGCCTTGGCGAAGGAGTAAGCTATCTGTGTCCATCAGTGTTTATCTGTGGTTAAAAAAACTGCGGTGGAGTGGTCCGAATTTCAGCTCAACTTGCCGTTGGTGAAGGGGACGTCGGGGTTGATTTGGGCGTGGGGCTTTTCGCCTCGCGCGACCATGAGGAGATTTTCCACCGCCTTGGTGGCTTGGCGCACGACGCTTTCCTGGGTGCGGGATCCGATATGCGGCGTCACGACGCAGTTGGGGAGCTTCAACAACGGATGATCGGCAGCGGGAGGTTCTTCGTCCAACACGTCGGTGCCATAGCCGCCGACCCGACCTGATTTCAAGGCTTCGGCCATATCGGCGGTGTGCACGATTTCGCCCCGGGCGCAGTTCAGGATCAGCACACCGGGCTTCATTTTCGCGATCGTCTCAGCCCGCACCATGTCGCGCGTTTCCGGCGTCAGATTGGTGTGGAGGGAAATGTAATCCGATGCCGCGTAAATCTCGTCCACCGACGCGGCCCGAGTGACGTTGTGCGAACTTGCAAATGCTTCGTCCCAATACACGTCGAAGGCGATGATCTTCATACCGAACGCGTGCGCCCGGATCGCGACTTCCTTGCCGATGCGTCCCAAGCCTATGATGCCGATCGTTTTCTCGAGCAACTCATGCCCCGTTTTGCGCTTCCAACCCCCGCTGCGGGTCGAATCGCAATGGAATAACATGTTTTTCTCCAGCGCCAACAACAGCAGGAAAGTGTGCTCGGCGACGGTAGTGTGATTCACGCCCGGCGTGAAGAGCAACGGGATGCCCTTTTCGTTGCAGGCCGCCACATCGATCTTGTCTACGCCGATGCCGTATTTCGAAATGACCTTCAACCGCGGTTGAGCCTTGTCCAGCACCGCCCGGGTGATCAGGTCATCACCACAAATGTAGGCGTCAATGTCGCCCACGAGCGCCAACGTATCGGCCTCGTTCAGGGGGCCGCGGGCGGTGATGATCTCCCATCCCGTATCGGCCAACAGGGCGTGATGCGGACCAGGGGTGTCTTGAAACGAGGTCGTGGTGACGAGGACGCGAGGCATGATAATTCGGAGGGTTTAAAAATTAGATTTCGGCCGCGATGCTGAGACACGCACTTGGGGTCATGCTCAGCCAGCCGACGGGGTAAAACCTTACATCGAATAAGACTCAAAACGGGAGACATTATTCCGCATCTCGATTGTCATTTTCCGCAAGATTATCGCCTCCCGCGGCGCATCGGTTTCGCTGGCAATCGAGCCCGCACGGTGCGTCGATCCACCCCCATCCGCCGGGCCGTTTCCTCCAGCGTCAGACTCTGCGCAAAAACCATCCGGGTGTAGCGCTCCAGTAACTCTTTTTCACTGAGGGTTCCGGCTCCGACCTGACTGATCCAGTCGTCTCCGCCTCCCCCCTCGAGTTTGGCCGGACGATACTCGCCCCGGATCATGACGTTGCGCACGCATTGCTCCAACTCCCGGAAATTGCCCGGCCAGCGGTAGTCGTGACCCAGATTTTTTTCGATCCACCGTCGCGTCTCCTGCGCAAACGCCCCGCCTTCCGCGGAGCCGACCAAGCGCGTCGCGATCGATGCGATCATCACTCCCAAGTCATCCGGCGCGTCGTCCAACTGCTCGCGTAGCGTCGGGGTGCGGATCAGGTCTGAACACAGCCGGTAGTAAAAGTCCTCCCGAAACTTCCCCTGCTGCATCATCGCCGTCAGATCCTGATTGGTGGCCGCGATAATTTTGCCTTCAAACTGCCGAGTCTCCGTGTCGCCGAGCCGCTCAAAGGTCCGCGACTGCAGCACCCGTAGCAGCTTCACTTGCACGCTGGCGTCAACATCGCCGATTTCATCCAAGAACACGCTGCCCGTGGCCGGACATTGCTCCATCCATCCCACCCGATCCGCAACCGCGCCGGTAAACGCCCCCCGACGATGACCGAACAGTTCCGACTCGATGAGGGTGGGAGAAAGCGCGGACAAATTGAGGGGGAAAAAAACCTCAGCAAAGCTCTCGGAAAACCCGCCCCCACGCGGATCATACGGCACGTAGCGGGAAAACGAGATTGCGCGTGCCACCAGTTCCTTACCCGTGCCGGATGCTCCGGTAATGAGGGTCGCAAAGTCGGCCATCCGCGCGAATAACACCCGCCGATAGCGCCCTAAATCGTGGGTAAAAATTGACTGCCAGATCGCCGCCCGCAAACGCGCCATCGGCTGCGATCCCCCGACCAACAAGTGAAACACATGATAAAAGGCCCGCCGGATCTGAAACGCCGACGCAAACAAATGCCGCGCATCCAACCCGTCCCGCCCCTGCAATCCCGGCAGATCCAAATAGTGCGCCACGTCATCGCAAAACGAACGGAAAAACTCCGGTCTTAACGCCTGTCGATCGCCTGCTTGGGCCGCCGCAATTACGCCGTCAAAACGGGTCGAATAATTCTGATACAGCCAAAACCCAAACACCTCGACATAGAGTTCGATTCCCTCCGCCGACACGCTGCCTTTGACCGGCCACTTCTCCCGCACCACGAGGATCCAATCTTCACAGGCCTGCTTCAATTTGGCGTGATTGGGATGAAGCGTGGCTGAAGGCGGCAAGGTGTTCCAAGGCGCGCCCGCATCGTCGTAATCACGACCCAAGGCCTCGCGCTCGGCCTCAATCCGCGCCGGCAAAAACGGATTGGTCGCATTCAAGCGTCTGATCGCTTCGCCAAAGCTTTGCTCACCGCCATTCAGTAATTTTTTCATACTTATTTTGTATTTATTTAATACATTTATTGTATTTTTAATTTACATCAATGTTTTAGTCTTAATTTTCTAATACCTAACCTCCAACTACTTATAACTCCTCTCTCAATCATGGCATGGCCTGAGCTATACGGGATCTCGTTGGTTCAAATTCAACCCCCAACGAGTTATGAAAACAAAATCCATCCTACTCAGTTCCCTCGTCGCGTTCGCCGCGGCGGTATTCAGCCCGAGCCCGGCCCACGCCGGTGGCACGCTCACTCCGATCGGGGCCAGCCACGCTCCGATTCAGATCCGCACCCACCAGGTCAACGTGACCATCAACAACGGGTTCGCCCAAACGGAGGTCCTGCAGACCTTCTTCAATCCCAACGCGGCCGACCTCGAAGCGGTCTACGCCTTCCCGGTGCCGACGAGCGCCAGTCTCTCGGAAATCACGATCAACAACGGCGAGAAAACGCTCAACGGTGAGGTCCTGCCCCGCGCCGAAGCCGAACAAGCCTACGCCGAAGAAAAGGCGGCCGGCAACGACGTCGGCCTCGGCTCGAAAAACGGCTACCAAACCTTCGAGTTCAAAGTCAGCCCCGTGCGGGCCCAGAGCGAGGCGCACCTGCGTTTCGTGTATTATCAACCCCTCGAAATCGACACTGGCATGGGCCGCTACGTCTATCCGTTGGAGGACGGCGGCACCGACGAAGTCGCTCAGAGTTTTTGGTCCGCCAACGACCAAGTTGAGGGAGAACTCCTCTTCAACGTGGACCTCAAATCCGCCGTGCCCGTCGACGGCGTGCGGGTGCCCGGATTCGAACAGGCCGCACTCGTCGATCAAATCGACACCGGGCACTATCGCGTGGAGCTCCGTCAAGCCGGCGCCCGCCTCAATCGCGACTTTGTGCTCTACTATCGTCTGGCCGACAATCTACCCGGCCGCGTCGAAGTGATCCCCTACCGCGCCTCCGCCGACAAGCCCGGCACGTTTATGATGGTGGTCACTCCCGGCGTGGACCTCGCTCCCCTCAATCAAGGCGCCGACTACTCGTTTGTGCTCGATACTTCCGGTTCGATGCAGGGCAAGATTCACACCCTCGCGGAAGGCGTGGCACAAGGACTGGGCCAGATGACGGCCCAGGATCGATTTCGCATCGTCAGTTTTGAAAACTCGGCCCGCGAAGTCGTCGGTTGGACCGCCGCCACTCCTGCCAATGTCCAAACCGCGATTGGCCAAGTTAAAGCCCTCCAACCCGGTGGAGGCACAAATCTATACGAAGGCCTGGAACTGGGCCTCAAAGACCTTGATGCCGATCGTGCGACCAGCGTTATCCTCGTTACCGATGGCGTCACCAATCAGGGATTTGTTGAGCCCGCCAAGTTCCACCGCCTCGTCAGCCAATACGACATCCGCATCTTCGGCTTCCTCATGGGCAACAGCGCCAACTGGCCGCTCATGCGCACCATCGCCGAATCCACCGGTGGGTTCTACGCCGGCGTCAGCAACGCCGACGACATCATCGGCCAAATCCTTCTGGCTAAATCCAAAGTGACGCACGAGGCCATGCACGACGCCTCGTTCAAATTCTCCGGCGCTCGGGTTTTCGACACCACCGGCGACAACCCCAAGAAAATCTATCGTGGGCAACAACAGGTCATCTTCGGTCGCTACGAAAAATCCGGCCCTGCTACGGTCACGCTGCACGCCCGCCTCACCGGGGAAGACAAAGTCTACACGACTAATTTTGACTTCCCGGCGGTCGACACCGACAACCCCGAAATCGAACGCCTCTGGGCGATGGCCCAAATCGAACAACTGGAGCTCAAAGCCAACATCGGCCAAATGCCGCCCAGCGAATCCGACGACGCCATTACGCACCTCGGAGTGCAGTATCAGATCGTGACCGACCAG
>CAXBOL010000433.1:0-4896 GCA_963977295.1 uncultured Opitutaceae bacterium | reverse complement strand
GTTTCGTCAGCTCCCAGAGGGCAGTATCGCCACGCTCACCATCCCACCAGACCTCGCTTACGGCGATCGCGCGAGTGACACGATTCCCGCAAACTCCACCCTGATTTTTGACGTCCAATTTGTCGCCCTTAAGTCCGAGTCGTTGGCCGATTTGTTAAAGACCAAAATCGATGCGGACGGTCTGGCCGCTGGTCAGACCTACTTCGCCCAGCTTGCGTCCGAAGGTTTTGGCGATGCGTATGTGAGCGAGGGGCAACTTAACAGTCTGGGTTACCGCTACCTTTTGAAAGACCAAGGGGCCGAAGCCCTGGCCATTTTCCAATGGAACGTTGCTCAATTCCCGGACTCCGCTAATGTCTACGACTCGCAAGGTGAGGCTTACGTAAAGGTGGGCGACCGTGAAGCCGCCTTGGCGAGCTACCGTAAATCGCTCGAAATCGATCCCAGCAACGCCAACGCCGAGAAATTTATTCGCGCCCTCGAATCCGCCGGTGACGGACCGTCGGCCCTCGCTTCGATGCAGGCCAAGATGGTCCTCGACTCCGATCTGAACCGACTCTTCGAGCAACAAGACGCCGGCGAGGCCATCGATCTCGCCGCGTTTCGAACCAAACTGGATGCCTACTTGGCGGACGGCGCTGATGAGGATTCGGGTTATTCCCTCGTGCGCAATTACCTCTATCTCACGGAGACCGTTGACCTGCCCACGGCGCTCGCGGCGTGGCGATCTTTCGCCGATCACGCCAATCCCCAGGTCGCAGCGCTCGCGGCGAAAAAATTGCGCTTTGCCGAAGAACTCAACGCGCCGCTGGAACTGAAATTCACCGCGATCGACGGACGTGAAGTCGACCTCGCTCAACTCCGGGGTAAAGTTGTGCTGGTTGATTTCTGGGCCACGTGGTGTGGTCCTTGCATCGAAGAACTGCCCAACGTAAAGCGAGTCTTCTCAGAGTATCATTCGCAAGGGTTTGAGATCGTCGGCATCTCCCTCGATCGAGTCGGTGATCGGGCTAAATTAGAGCAGTTCGTGGCTCGGGAAGAAATGACGTGGCCGCAATACTACGAAGGTAAAAAGCACAACGAGGGCGGTAACACGGTGGCCACCCGCTTTGCCGTGACCGGCATCCCGGCCATGCTGCTGATCGACCGCCACGGCATGATCGTTTCCACCAATGCCAGAGGGCCAAAACTGGAAAGCGAAGTAAAACGCCTGCTCGGTCTTTGATGGGGCGCAGAAATTTTACCGTATCGAAATCGGCCTCGTTATCTGACTGAGGCTTTCGGCGTCACCCGCGAAACCGCGCTTGCTCGCGTCGCAACAACGCGACGGTGTGCTGCGAACCTTCCCGTTCACTCAGGCGGTCACCCTCAAATTCTGCTCCGACCAATCCGTTGAATCCGGCATCGATGACAACCTCCAAACACTGATGATAGTCGATTGTCGTCTCCTCGCCGTCGGCACCAAAGTCATGTGACTTGGCACTGACTGCTTTGGTGTAGGGCGCGAGATCGAGCATGCCTTGCAGACGGTCGTAGCGGCGCTCCGGCACGAGACCCCATCCCCCCATGAAGAAATTGTCGAAATCGGTGTAAGTCCCGATCCGCGGATGGTCCGCCATCTCGATCAACATCGACATCCACGCCGCATTGCCTCCCGGATGGCCGTGGTTTTCTACCAAAATCTCCAGTCCATAGCCCGCCGATCGCTCCGCGAGAGTATGCAAACTCTCAGCCCCACGGCGACACTGTTCGAGATACGACCCGTCGCCATAGGGATTCACTCGCAAAAACGGACAACCCAATTCCGCGGCCGTCTCCATCCATCGCAGATGTTTTTGCACTGAAGCATCACGATCGGCTTTGTTCTCTGCTCCGATTTTCCCCAGCTCGTCACACATCAGGACCCCAAACCCCACCCCGGCATCGGCAGCCCGGGTTTTGAATTCGTTCAACCATGGTTTATCGGCCCCGTGTCCAAACCAGAGGATGTTCACCAAGTCGACGACTGTGACATTCAAGTCGCGGGCCCGTCGCACGATGTCCCGTGGATCCATTTCGCCGCGCAATACCGTGTCG
Organism: uncultured Opitutaceae bacterium; assembly: GCA_963977295.1. Classification (GTDB taxonomy): domain Bacteria; phylum Verrucomicrobiota; class Verrucomicrobiia; order Opitutales; family Opitutaceae; genus Actomonas. The sequence goes on along the minus strand of CAXBOL010000433.1, from coordinate 2,820 downwards.
GGTGACGAGTGAAGCGCTTTGATGAAGGCCGCGTAGTCTTTACGGGAATCCCCAAAGATTGCCCGGTGGAATGCCCATTGCGACAAAGAGATGGTGAATGGATCCGATTTTGGCGGGGGGACAGCTGCGGAGAGTCGACTTCCCACCATCGTTGCGGCACTTGCGACGGTTAACCGTTCGATAAACGTTCTGCGTTCCATCCCGAACGAGACCTTGGAATCCCGGTCCCTGTCAAATTGAGGCCGTCTCTAGGTTGTTAGGCGTTAAGCGTGGTCGGCTTACAAACGGAAACCCTTAGCACCTAAAAACAGTTGGCCGGTCGCCTACCCCTAAGCGACCGGCCATTTGTTTTCTGAGTTACCCCAAATGAACCTGCTAAGCAGGAACAAGCAGACGATCGGATTGAATCTATCGGATGTCAAATGAGGTGCTAAAATTCCTTAATATAACATTAGCGCAAAGATTGCGCCGTAAGATTAGAACGCTGAAAAACGTTTAGTATAGGCAAAGATTCGCACCCAATTCAACGTCAGGCTCCCCCCCTTACCCCGTTCCCTGCCCCGTAATCCCCATGTTCCTCCTACGACTCACTTGGCTTCTACTCATCCTCACGGCTTCCCTCTCTTTTGCGACCCGTCCCAACATTATCGTCATTCTCGTCGACGATTTAGGCTACGGCGATCTTTCCAGCTATGGCGCGGCGGAGATGCGCACGCCGGCCATCGATTCGCTGATGAGTCGTGGCATGCGGTTCGATCAATTCTACGCCAATTGCACCGTCTGCTCCCCCACCCGGGCGTCGCTCTTGACCGGTCGATACCCTGATCTAGCCGGCGTTCCGGGAGTGATTCGACAAAATGCCGACAATAATTGGGGCTACCTCAAACCAGGGATTCAAACGCTCCCCCAACTGCTGCAACGAGGCGGGTATCAAACCGGCATGGTCGGCAAATGGCACTTGGGTTACGAGGCTCCGAACCTGCCGAATCTCCGCGGGTTCGATTTCTTCCACGGATTCTTAGGTGATATGATGGACGACTATTGGACTCATCTTCGAGGCGGTGAAAACTGGATGCGCCGCAACGAAACTATTATTACCCCCGAAGGCCACGCCACTGAGATTTTCTCTGACTGGGCCGTCGACTACATTCGGGAACGCGCGCCTAAATCCGATGATAACCCTTTCTTTCTCTATCTGGCCTTCAATGCGCCTCACTTCCCCATCCAGCCCCCGCCCGAATGGATCGATCGGGTCAAATCTCGTGAGCCTCAACTCGATGAAAAACGCGCCGTTAACGTCGCATTCGTCGAACATTTGGACCACCACCTCGGTCGGGTGCTCGAGGCGGTGCAAGCTACTGGGATCAGTGACAACACCCTGATTGTGTTCAGTTCCGACAACGGCGGGTCGCTGCCTCATGGGGCGCTCAACACGCCGTGGCGGGGCGGAAAACAAGATCACTGGGACGGCGGCATTCGCGTTCCTACCTGCGTCGTTTGGCCCGGACAGATACCCGTCCAAAGATCGAATGTGCCAGGGATGACGATGGATCTCTTGCCGACACTTTGTCACATTGCCGGCGTGCCGGTGAACGCCCCGATCGATGGCCAGGACCTAAGCTCCGTGTGGCTGGATCAAGGGAGCGGTGATCCAAACCGCACCATGATATGGGTGCGCCGGGAGGGCAATAATCGGTATCAGGGCCGCGCCTACTACGCCATTCGCCAGGGACCGTGGAAACTGCTCCAAAACCACGCGTTTGAACCCATGCAACTGCTGAATTTGGAGGACGATCCCTTGGAGCAAAACCCTCTTCCGCCCAAGGGGCCCATTGCCAACGAACTCATTCGACAACTCAGCCTTCATCTCCAAGCCGCCGGTCAGGTGCCTTGGCAGCGGTGACGCTTTGGACGCAGCTCAATAATTCAAATCGCGACGCAAAAGAGCCCAGTTCCCCAAAGTTAGTCGCGACCATCTCGAGATTCTCGCAACCACGCGATGATCTCGGTTTGGTGATCTTGATCCTCCAACCAATCTTTAAAGGCCGTGACCCGTTGATACGCGTCCTCACCGACCCGTTCGCGAAAAAGTTCGTCCAAGCGACGTGCGAGCCTTTCTCGATTCAATTTCGCCTGCCAACCGTCCGTGAACATGAAGTTGATTTCGTCATGGAGATTGCGCGCAAATAGCGCGTTCCACTCATTTTTGTCCAACCAAACGCCGTTACATCGCCGGCAGAAATCAAGTTGGAAGGGCAGATCATTTTTCGCCCGGTATTTAACCATAATGCCACTGCACGAGGGACACATCATCGCGCGCACGGCATCATCGAAATCAAAGCTGCCGTCGGCATCGGGTTTTTCCGGCAAAATCGCGCCGAGGCGTTGCTGCCAGGAAATGTAATTATCCGCCGTCAAAAACTGACCGTCGCAGGTGCCACAACAATAGGAAATGGGCTGACCGGTCGGTTGGCTGAACCGGAGCTGCGTAGACTTAACGCATTTGGGGCATTTTACATTCATGGGATCGCGGGAAATCCCAACTCATGTTCAAGCCTTACTCAAGCTTTCGAATCTGCATCGTATCGATGATTTTGCCTCGGGCGAGGGCGTTGGTAATCACCACCAAATGTCCGCCGAGCTTGATCCAATTTTTTTCGATCAAGCGCCCCATGGCATGGCGGATCGTCTCCTCTGGGTCGTCGGAGAACTCCATGAGAAACGGTTCGACTCCCCACGGCAACAGCAGTTGCCGGAAGATGGATTCGATATCGGTAAAGGCGAAGATCGGCACCCCTCGAGCGCGCAGCGCTCCGAGCG
>CAXBOL010000432.1:0-4901 GCA_963977295.1 uncultured Opitutaceae bacterium | reverse complement strand
GGGCGGGCGGAAGCGATGGCGGCGTAATCAGGCATCCCCATTCAACATGGAGGTGTGCCTATCCGTGACCAGACCGTAATAGTGAAGCCGCCGTTTATGGGCCGGTGATAACCAGAAAATTCGCTCTCCATTGAATTGCACCCCGCCAGCTTGAGAGTAAGATCTGCCTCTATGTCTTCGCCGGATAAAAAGGAGCAGCTGAAACGTCGGGATTTTGTAAAAGGCACTCTGGCCGCGTCCGTCGGGGCCACGCTCGCCGCCTCAGTTCGGGCCAATGGCGAGAATAAGTTGGCGGGCGACAGTGCGCCGTCGCCACGACCAGTCGAATGGCGCAACCGGCAAAGTGGAATGGCCTATCGTAGTTTCGGCCGCACGGGCATGATGGTCTCGGAGATCGTTCAAGGCACGGCATTGTGGAAGGACCAGAGTCAGGTCGATGCGTTCGCCGGGGCCTTTGAGCGAGGGGTGAACTACATTGATGTCGCCCCGGCTTACCAACGGGGCCAATCCGAAAAGCTCGTGGGAAAATATCTCAAGGAAACGGGCAACCGGGACCGATTGTTTATTTCCGACAAGATCAGTTTTTATGACGAGTATTTCGTTCAGCTGATGAACGACATCCTGAAAGGCCTACCGGAAGAAAAGAAAAAGGCGCTACGCCAACAAGCCGATGATCTCATCGAACAACGGGGTGTCCTGAAGCCGGGCTACCATTTCGACTATTGGCCGAGACAAGCGGACAAACTCCACACCACCTATCTCCGTTACGTCGTTTTCCGTGAATATGGCGGGCTGCAGAAATACAAGGGAGAGATCAAGCAGCGCATGCACGAGTTGGTTGATAATTCGCTCCAGGCGACGGGAGCCGGACACTTCGATGTGCTGCACTGTCCACATGGGGTGGCCATGCCCGAAATGCTGGAAAATGAGAACATCCCTGAAGTGATGGCGGAGTTGAAAGCCGCCGGGAAAATTCGCTTTGCGGCGCTCTCCATGCACAACGACGTCACGGGTAATTTGGAGAAGGCCATTGAGCTGGGGCATTACGATGGTGCCATGGCGGCCTACAATATTGCCAATCACGCTTCCCTCGAGCCCAGTTTGGCGAAGGCTGGAGGGCAGGGCATGGGGTTTGTCGCCATGAAGGTGGCCAATGTGATCAACAGTGAAAACGCACCCGCCTGGCGGCTAGAGAAGCTCAATGCCATCATCGAGGATGAATCACTTTCCCGCTATGCGAAAGCTTACCTCTGGGCGCTGCAGAATCCCCACGTGTCTTGCTGCGTTTCCGATATGATCACCCCAAAAATGGTCGCTGAAAATACGTCGATCGTAGGACGGAAAGTCACTCTGCGCGCCGTGTGAATGTGTCGGTTAAAGGACTGAGCCGGAGGGATGTCTGAGATGGCCACAAAGAGGCACGAAAAGTCACTAAGATTGTTGGCAGTTTTTGTGCTTCTTTGTGCTTTTTCGTGGCAATTGGTTTTCTAAGTTCTTTGAGGGGGAACGAAGAGAACGACGCCAACTTTCCGCCTTCATCGCGTGCAAGCACGGCTCCTGAATTTTTGAAACCCTCTCGTGAAACCTGCGAGCTGACGGAAATTTGCGTTTAAGTTTCTTGAGCGCCCCCTCGAATTTGAGACCGGGACCCGTCCGGCTAGATCGCGTAAACGGGTTCCCAGCCGGGACGGGGCGGGGGGCCGCCGAGTAAGTCGTTGGCCAACGGGTGGCCGGGGAACCGTTTGGTGGTCCGATCAAATTGCAGGGTGCCGCCGAGGCGCTGGGCGATGATGCCGAGGATGAAGACTTGCGTGAGGGGGCCTGAGATGGAGAACGGCGACTGGGGCTCCGCCTGACCGAGACAAGACAGGGCGAAGTTCTCGTAGTGGTCGGGTTGCCGACCGCTGATGCGCGGAAGCGTTGGAGCAAGTTCCCGCATTTTTTCGGCGGGTAGAATGCGCAGCGTATCGGAATGCGTGCCGCCTTTGAACACCAAGTCGGGGCTGTAGAGATATTTGCCGTTTTTCTGTCGGGTGACGTCAGACCTTTCCTCTGGAGGCAGGGGGGGCAGGTTTTCGACCCCGTCATACCAGGTGACTTCACAGGCGGGATGCACCGAGCGAGCCGGAAAGGAGAAGCGGATGGTGGACGCTTGGGGGAAGATGAAATCGTTGGGGCCATCGCGGCGTTCGGCGGTGATGGTTTGGGGTAAACCAAGGTCGAGGAATCGATGCGCCGTATCGAGAATGTGCGGCGCCCAGTCGCCGAAGGCACCGCTGCCATAGGCAAACCAGCTCCGCCAGTTTTGAGGATGCAGGCGGGGACTGAAATCATGCCAAGGTCGTCCGACGTGCCAGAGATCCCAATCGAGTCCGGCCGGGACCGCATGTCCGCTATCGAAACCAGGCACATCCCAACCATGCCAGCGACGGGGCGAGTTCATGTGCGCATCGATGCGCGTGATGTTTTTGATGATCCCGGCTTCGGACCACGCCTTGAATTGGAAAAAGTTCGCACCGGAGTGACCCTGGTTTCCCATTTGGGTGACCACACCGGTGCGGGCGGCCTGGGCCATGAGCAGCTCGACCTCTTGAAAGGTGTGGGCCAACGGTTTCTCGAGGTAGATATGCTTGCCGGCCGCCATACAGGCCATCGCTACCGGGAAGTGGGCAAAATCGGGCGTGGAAATCGCGACCGCGTCGAATTTGTGTCCTTCCCGCGCCAGCATCTCGCGGAAGTCGCGGTAGAGAGGAATGTTGCCGAGTCGGGTGCGGGCTTCGGCGCAGTGTTCGCCCTCGAGGTGGACGTCGGCAGCGGCGACAAACTCGACGAGATTAGTGGCGCCAAAGAGTTCGATATTCTTCGTGCCGCGATTGCCGATGCCCACGAAGGCGAGACGAACTTTGTCGCGGGTTGCGCCGGGGACTGCAGAGGAGGCGGTGATTTGCCCTCCGTTGGTTTGGCAGCCGGCCCAGAGCAGGGAAGAGGCGAGGGCGCTTTGTTTCAGGAAGTGACGGCGGGAAGAATCAACGGGTTGTGACATAGGGGTGTAGCGTCGAGGGGGAAGGAGGGGCGGCGGTTGGGCCCGAAGGATCGAGGGGATTCTTTCTCTCGACGAATGACGGCAGGGATCGGGTGAAGACTTTAACGAAAATAAAGTTTTTTATTTTTCCTGCTTCCGGAGCGAATTTTTAGCATGATCCAATCAGCTTTGTGCTGCCGATTCGGTGAATCCAACTCTCGGATACGGCGCGCTTGAACCCCCAACTGAGACTTCGATTATGGTGCCCCTGATGATGAAAATAAAATTGCAATCGATAATGCGCGGTTTCCCTCGTGGACTCGCCCGAGCTATCGCGATGGGCAGTCTGGCGATGGGAATGGGATGGCCGGTTCAGGCTGCGACTTCGTCCCCCAATTTTATCGTGATTCTCACGGATGATCATGGGTGGACGAGCACTTCCACGCGGATGGACAAGTCACTGCCGACTTCGGCCAGCGATTATCAGGAAACCCCGAACATTGATCGTCTGGCCAAAGGGGGCATGCGGTTTTCCCAAGGTTATTCGCCGGCGGCCATTTGCACGCCGTCCCGGCGCAGTATTCTGTTTGGTCAGACTCAGCTGCGAATGGGGCCGGACGATGGATTCGATGTGCGTTATGACCCGGTCAAGAAAGGGTTTCTCACCATTCCGTTGATGCTGAAACAGACGGATGCCCGCTATCGGGCGGCGCACTTTGGGAAGTGGCACCAAAAAACCGGAGAATTCTCCCCCGAAGACTTTGGCTTTGATCAAAGCGACGGCCGCACCTCCAACGGTGATGGGAGCATTTGGGAAGACAAGGAGGATAAGTGGAAAAAAACCTTTCTGGTCGATTCACCCAAGAATATCGATCGCTTGACGGGACGCGGGGCGAGTTTCATCCGCCGCAATGTCCAGTCGGGTAATCCGTTTTATCTGCAAATTTCCCACTATGCGACCCACGTCGATATCCAAACGAAACCCGAAACTTACGCTCATTTTTCCGACAAACCCCGGGGCCGCACGCATGATCATCCGGGATACGCGGGAATGTTGGCCGATTTGGATACGGGCGTCGGGATGATTCTGGATGAAGTTGAACGGCTGGGGATCGCCGACAACACCTACATCCTGATCATGGCCGACAATGGCGGCGCGGAGTTTATCCCTCCGGCGGGCAACAAGCTCGCTCCTCCCGGCACGAACGGCAGACCGTCGCGCAACGATCCGCTGCGGGGCGGTAAATGGGTGCTGTATGAGGGCGGGGTGCGGGTGCCCTTCGTCATGAAAGGGCCGGGCATCGCGGCGGATAGTCAGAGCGACATTCCGGTGATCGGTTACGATCTGCTGCCGTCCTTTGCCGAGCTGGCGGGGTATCCCAAACCGATGCCGGCCTACGTGGACGGGGGCAGTTTTGCCGGGTTATTGGACGATGGCCTCGGCGAGGTCAGCCGCCCGTCGAACGCACTCTTCTATCATCGTTATGCGTCTTACCTGCATTCGTCCATTCGGGTAGGGGACTACAAGCTGCTCAAATTCTGGCACGATCACCCCGACCATGCGGAGGGAATCGAGTTGTTCGATTTGTCGAAGGACTTGGGTGAGACCACTGATCTGGCGGCCAAAATGCCTGCCAAAGCGAAAGCGTTGGAACAACAGCTCCTCGACTATATTGCGTCCGTGAACGGAAACGTTACCGGGAAACTGAAATAGTCCGTCGTTCCTCGATCCAAACCCCGAATTACCCCTTGATTTGATTAAAGCATTTTTTCGCACGCTCTGCCTCGGGCTGGCTGTCGTCATCAGCTTTCAGGCGGGGCTTTGGGCGGCACCCAATGTCGTCGTCATCTACACCGATGACCAAGGGACCCTCGACCT
>CAXBOL010000431.1:0-4906 GCA_963977295.1 uncultured Opitutaceae bacterium | reverse complement strand
GCCGCGCCGGCAATGTTCGGATCGATTACATCGCGGGGCGTGTCGGTCACATAGCTCGCGACCTGATCGCGACGATAGCCCGCGACGGTGACCAGTCGATTTTCCCACCACTTCCCCTGCCACCCGAGGGAGAGGGTTTCTTGTTCCGAACGATTTTTCCGCGCGCCCAAAAACTGGCCGCGGGCAATCTTGATCGGCTTCTGCTCATTGGTGCTAAATCCGATGGCTTTACCATAGCCCTCCAAAAGTGCCCGGTTGTTGTAAACTTGGATGGGATCGGGGATGATGGGAATGTTGCCATCCACATAATAGACGCGGGAATTAACCACATAGGCGCCATTGGTCGAAACGTTAGGCCAGCCATTACCTCCCGTGCCAATCGCCCCCACATTGTAATTTTGCAGGAGGTCTTCGTTGTTATCTTTTTGGTTGTCCTCAAACACGCCGCTAAACGAATGACTCCCCAGCCATTTGCCGTGCTTGGTCAGATCGAGCTCATAGGACAAGGTCGCTCGTTTTTGCGTCAAATCACCGACCACATCCCGATACTGCGCATTGGGTGTGTCCGAATAGGGCTGCAGGTACCCGGGATTAAGCACTCCGTTTGGCAAGTAGCGATTGACATCAATGCTGATGGTGGACGACCAACTCGGAGTGAAACCCCGATGCTGGTGCGCTTGGTTGAATCCGAGTTCTAAATACAGATTCTCCGCCAGCTTCTGCTCCAAAATAGCCTGGGTCCAACGACCCACCTCCCGCGAGGCCGGATCATCCCAAGTGCCACTGTTAAGATTGGCATACTTCGGAATTCCGGTGATTTCCCAAGGATTCATGCGTTGAAAGTTACTCGAACTCGCGCCGCCAAACGTATTCGCCGAAATTTGTCCGGAGTACCGCGGGTTTAGAATCCCGTCCAACTGTCCTTCCAGTCCCACCACCCAACGGAGAGAGTTCCCCCCGATTCGGGTCAGGATCTGATTGGGATCAAAGTCGGTGCGCGAATCTACCCATCCGTCGGCATCGACCACTCCTGCCGCGACCGGAATGCGATTCCCCAAATGATCAAGATAGGGCTGGGTGGTAGTCCAGTTAGCGGTCGTCGGCACAAAATCAATGGTTGGCCTTCCCGACGCCTCCCAGAGCAGAATTCCGACATCAAATTGCTGGGTCAACGGCGAGATGTTGCGGCCAATGTCGTAATTCTCGTGATTAACCCGGATCGTGGTCGACTCGAAGGGCTTGAGGGTAAGACCCAACGTTCCCCGTTCCTGATCCTTGCCCACATACCTCCGATATTCCCGCGCTTCGTCATGCAGCAGGTTCAGACGAATCGCCAATTTGTCATCGATCAAAACGTGATTGTGGTCGAATGAGGCCCGGACGGAGGAGTTGCTGTCGAACTGGGTTCGAACCTCCGTCGCATTCTTGGAAAAATGTGCCCGCTTGGTGCTCGTGACGGCCACGCCCTGAGGATTGCCTACGCCGATGAGCAAAGCGTTGGGTCCCAGCGAGAGGGTGACGCGTTCGAGGTTGTAGTTATCCGTAACATCAAGCGAATCAAAGAAGTCGTGAGAAACCGATTGTTCCCCTGAGTTGGTGTTGAATCCGCGAATGGAATACGACTGCCCCGTCCCATAACGCATCTGCGTGCCGCTGGCCCGGTTGTTGTCGGTTTCATCGCCAGCAGTCGCATCCACACTAGGGGTATAGAGCAGGGCCTGGTCAAACGAGTTGATGGCGAGATCCTCCATAAAGGCCTGTGTCATCACCGTTAAGGATGCACCGACGTCAGCCAGATTCGTCCGCATTCGCGTGCCGGACAGGGTTTCAGTGGCGGAATATCCGTTATCAGTCTCCGCATCTACCGTGAAGGGCGAAAGCTCGACGACTTCGTCTTTCGTTTCGGAGTTACTGGTATTGGCCGATTGAGCGGTGGCAGCATTGGTGCCGAACGCGATTAACAAACTCGTGGTGACACACGAGCGCAGGGAGTAGGATTTCATGACTTGGGTGTTAGTGACCTAACCGAAACCGGCCCCCCATCAGCTGGGGGATGCCTGCAAGGGATAGGGGTATTGAGATCGATTTGGAAACCGCCCGGCACTGCCGGAAACGACCTCCAAGCCTCCCCGCTACATTACCATATTATCTCGGTCATCCCATCCTGTGTTCACGGGGTGGTATCGATGCAGCGATCATCTCAGAACATCTCTGACCAATAGTCTCATTCCGATTTGCATCGAACTCTGGGACCGGGCGCTCCCCTCGCCTCACTCAGCCGGGACCAGTTCGAGCCCTCTAAATTTGTATCCGCTGCCCATCCCGATAAGGGAATGCGGATAAACGGCGATCTGCTGCACCCCCGCACGCTCAATGCTAATGACTCCATCATGTGCCTTCTGGGTAAATCCCGTCCCCGGTCCTTTCGCGTCAAGTCGCTTGCGATCAGTCGCCGTGATCAAATCATACTCATAGTCAGCATTGCCCGTGTCTTCACTTAGGACCCGGAACACACCCGGTTCGCGCACGTTCACCGTCCAGATCAGTCCTTGCTTCTTATTCTCACCCCACCGGTGCGTCGCCTCCCGCTCATAGTCATAGCCAATCCGACGAATGGCATATTCGCATCGCGCGACCGGAAGTTTGATCGTGCCATCGCGTTCCTGCTGTAGGGTTTCATCCACTACGCGGGCGACTTGGTCCGCGATCTCGAGCACCACCACGGTAATTCGGGGCTGCCTCAGCTCGGCGGGAACGGTGATACGCACCTCTGCCCCATCTTGTCGGATGGCGAGGGGCCGTTGGCTGGAATCGGCCAGGCCATAAGCGTTCGTCACCCGGGAGAGAACACCCGACAGACTCACTTCGTGATGATCCAATTCCTTGAGATGCAGATAGAGTTTACCCGGCTTGCTTGTAATGGCGAACGGTGGGAATTTTAGCGGACTGGGATCGGCCCCGTAGATGGCTTCGCCGTTAACCTCCAGCCACTCACCGATTGCTCTTAAGCTGTTAATTTGGGACTCCGGAATGGTGCCATCCGGTCGCGGTCCGACGTTCAACAAGTAAACGCCTCCGTAGCAAACAATCCGGCTTAAACTATAAACAAATTCGGTGTAGTCGGCGGAGCGGTCGGTTTCACCACCATAGGTGGTGTAACCCCATCCTTGTTGGGTGACGGACTCATGCGTTTGCCAGGGAATCTTCAAGTCCGGCAACCACGCTGAGGTGACCACGCTCGGCGTCTGACCATTATCAAGCGACACATCAAAATGACCATACCCTTGCCCCAGTCGGGAGTTAACCAGTGCTCCCGGTTGATTCGTGCTCACGATATCCATCATGGTCTGACACTTTTCATCATCCATCTGCAACGGGGTATCAAACCAGACCATGAAGATGTCGCCGTAGTTCTTGGTCAGCTCGTCGACCTGCATCATGGCCTTGTCCCGGAAATAGGTATCAAACAACGACTGCGGTCGATCTTTCGGGAAATCCCACGTATTCCCGGCGCCACCCTCTTCATGCCAGTCTTGGCTCTGCGAATAGTAGAAACCCAAGTTCATGTTCCGGCGCGCACACTCATCGGAAAGTTCTTTCAGGATATCTCGGCCAAACCCGGCGAACTCCACCAGATTGTAGGGGTTTTTCGAATGATACATGGCGAATCCATCATGATGCTTCGCGGTGACGACCATGAAACGCATACCCGCTTTTTCGGCGATATCCACCCACCGTCCGGCATCGAATCCATCCGGCCGGAAATTGCCAGCCGCGGCCTTTTCATAGTCTTTAACCGGAATACGACCTCGATTCATGATCCATTCGGCCGCGACTTCCTTCCCGTCCCAAACTCCGCCCAACTGGGCGTAGGGGCCAAAATGAACAAAGAGGCCAAACTTATCTTCGTAGAGTTTCTTCAGGTTGGCCCGCACCGCCGGCCCATACGCCGCCGGATCGGTCTTCCCAAAATCCGCCGATGCCCCGGTTTCGACGACATAATCTATCGCCCGCGTCTCTGTCGGGTTTTGGGCGTTTAGAGCCAAACCGCCCGCAAGCAGCACAACTCCACCGCTCAGGAATGTTCTAAAGCAATCGTTCATCATATCAAATCGGGTTCAGGTGGGTTCGATGCGACACTCGCTCTCCAACCGCTTTGGCATAAACCTATTTTTTCGCAACGGAGTCGGTCGAAGGGGGGTTGAACTACGCATAACTCTAGGGTGAGGGACTGGGGACACCGCAAAGAACGGCGTCAGCTCCGTCCGACGGCACGGCAATCTTAACCTAAGGCGTAAAACTCTCCCATCCTGTGTTAACACGATCCTCGGCCCCAGTATCCTAGTTTAGAATCAAGCTCGTGATCACCCCATTGCCCCCCTGCCAAAACTCCCATAGCTAAGTTTCGCGGATGCGCTTATTTCTTCTACCCTTCGTCCTCCTGGGATTGTGCGCGACCCACCCCACGGTGGTTCATGCCGCCCAGCGCAATTTGCCCAACATCATCCTCATCGTCTGCGATGACCTTGGCTACGGCGACTTGGGTTTGTTTGGACCGGCTTTGCAACGCACCCCACATCTCCAACAGCTCGCCGCGGAAGGAGCCGTGTTATCTAATTTTTACGTTACCAGCGGGGTGTGCTCTCCGTCGCGCAGCAGTATAATGACGGGATCGTATCCCCGCCGTACCAACCTGCATCAGGATGCACAAGGCCGCTGGGTGCTTATCCCCGTCGGCTCGCGTGGACTCAATCCGGATGAAGTGACTATCGCTGAAGTGCTCAAGACGCAGGACTATGCCACTGGTATATTAGGAAAATGGCATCTGGGTGACCAACCTGAGTTTCTACCCACCCGACAGGGATTCGATTACTGGTTCGGCATTCCGTATTCGAACAACATGTAT
>CAXBOL010000430.1:0-4909 GCA_963977295.1 uncultured Opitutaceae bacterium | reverse complement strand
GTGGCCATATCGTCTTTTTGGGCGGGAACGTAGAGTTCTATTCAGCCGTGGAAGATACCCTGATCGCCAACACCGGCCGCCCCACTTCGAACATCCGCCAAGCCGTTCCCAATCGCACGAACGGCACGGGAGCGGTCAGAATTTTGGGGCAAGATTCGGCCAACGGAGTGGCTTCGGCCAATGGCACTTCCGCCCTGACTGGTCCCTAATCTCGTCATAACGAAGGATTTAATCGTCGAGATTGGCCCTGCTTATTTCGGCCTGCGGAAAGGGGTGAGACCGCCGATCTACCCAAAATACGATTTACTGTGATGGTAACGGCTTACACGCTGGCCGATTCTATTTGTCATGACCGCTGCCGCCCAAACCAATCTGACCTACATCATCGGTCATCGAAATCCTGATGCTGATGCCATCTGCTCCGCGATTGCCTACGCAGAGTTGAAAAAGGCCCAAGGTGAAATCGGTTTCGTCGCCGCACGGTGTGGCAACACCAACGCCCGCATCGACACGATTCTGGCCCGATTTAACCAGCCTGCGCCCCTTTACGTCAGCGACGTCACTCCGCGCGTGCGGGATGTGATGATTGAGGATGTGGTCACGGTATCTCCCGATGCGACCTGCGCTGAAGCGCTTGAATTAGCGGACGAATTCGATGTTCGCGTCCTCCCCGTCATCACTCCGGAACGTTACGTCAAAGGTCAGCTTTCGATTTTCAACCTCGGCGGCTTCTTCGTCCCCAAGGTCAACGCGCCCCGCGAAATGCGCCGTGTGCTGACGAGTCTCGACAAGATTGCCCGAGCCCTGAAAGCCCGCACCCTCAATGCCGTCCGCAGTGACGAGATTGAAGAATTGTTCGTGCGTATCGGCGCCATGGATGTCCGATCATTTTGGAAAGTATCCAAGGATGAAAACATTCCGGCCAACCGTTCCGTAATCGTAGTCGGGGACCGTTGGGATATCCAACAACGCTCCATTCAAAATGGAGTCCGTCTCATGATTGTAACCGGGAATTTGCCGGTGGACGACGAGGTCGTCGAGCAGGCCAAAGCCGCCGGTGTTTCCATCTTAGTCAGCCCCTATGACACGGCCACGACCGCGTGGGCGATCCGCACGGCTTCCAGCATCTCTCCTCTAATTGAGGAAAAGTTCTCCTCACTCAGCCCGGACTTGCGCCTGTCGGAAATGCGTAAGAAAATTGCGGGATCTTCCGCCACCGCATTCATGGTGTTGACTGACGATGGACGGTTGGCGGGTATCATTACCAAGACCGACGTGCTTCGCCCCACCAAGCGGAATTTGATTTTGGTTGATCACAACGAGATGTCGCAAGCCGTCTCCGGGGCCGACCAGGTGACGATTGCTGAGATTATCGACCATCACCGTATCGGAACTTTAAATACCGCCCAACCCATTTTGTTCATCAACGAGCCGGTCGGTTCGACCTGCACGATCGTGGCCGACCTCTTTCGTCGCAGTCGCATTGATCCAAGCCCGGAAATAGCCGGTATCATGATGAGTGGCATCATCTCCGACACGCTGCTCCTCAACAGCCCCACCTCCACGCCGAAGGATGGCGAAATTCTGGAATGGCTCTCAGGGTTGGCGAAGGTCAATTCCCGCGAACTGGCAGATGAAATATTCGCTTCAGGATCCATCATTCTCAGCAGCCCGGCAGCCGAAGTTATCCGTTCCGACCACAAGGTTTACGAAGAAGACGGCGTTCGTTTTGCCGTTTCCCAAGTCGAAGAACTGGGTTTTGACAATTTCTGGGCCCACGCAAAATCGTTGAGCAATGCCCTCGAAAGCCTCTGTCGCGATGAGCATTTGGTTTTTGCCGGAGTTTTAGTCACCGACATCAACACTCAAAACTCACTTCTGCTCGTGAAAGGGGATCCCGAGATCATTGCCCGGATAAACTATCCGCATATCGAAAAAGACGAAATTTTCGACATGCCGGGAATTGTAAGTCGGAAGAAGCAACTTATCCCCTACTTGGGCAGTGTGCTCAAAGAAATGCATGCCGACGGCACAGTTCCCACCGAGCGAGGCCATTCTGCGGCGCCGTTCAAAAACGAGAACGCTTGACGCGCTCCACCTCTCCACCGTGCTACTTCTATGAGCGACTCACCTTCAGCTTCTTCGGCTTCCGCCGCCGCCCCCACCGATTTCATTCGAGATATTGTCCCGCACGCCCCAAATCGTCACCCGTTTTCCGCCGGAGCCGAACGGTTACCTGCATCTTGGACATGCCAAATCGGTCTGTCTCAACGTGGGAATCGCATTGGAAAACGATGGTCGGTGCAATCTGCGTTTTGATGACACCAATCCCATCAAAGAGGATACCGAATTCGTCGATTCGATTACGGCGGACATCAAGTGGCTCATCTCCGGTTGGGGCGACTCCGTGCTCACCTTCAAATCGACCGGCAGCAAACCAGCCGAACGCCTGGACGGTGCGAGCACGGATTTTTACGCCGAACCCGCCGAGGGTCAGGCCGGCGACACCGAACCGTTCTTCGCCAGTGATTATTTTGACCAACTCTATTGGTATGCCGAGCGGCTGATCGAAAAAGGGTGCGCTTACGTTTGCGACCTCACCGCCGACGAGACTGACAGCTACCGCGGTTCCCCTACCACCCCTGGTCGAGAGAGTCCGTATCGCAATCGATCCGTTGAAGAAAACCTCGACCTATTCCGCCGCATGCGCGCCGGTGAGTTCCCTGACGGGGCCCGCACCCTCCGGGCAAAAATTGACATGGCCTCACCCAATCTGTGGATGAGGGATCCTCTGCTCTACCGGATTCGCCATGTGCCCCATCACCACGCCGGAGACGGTTGGCCGATCTACCCGCTTTACGACTTCGCCCATTGTTTGAGCGACTACCTCGAAGGGATTACCCACTCGATCTGCACCCTGGAGTTTGTGGTGCATCGCCCCCTTTACGATTGGATCTTGGGATCGCTGGAACTACCGCGGGCGCTGCCGCACCAATACGAATTCGCTAAACTCAATTTAGCCTACACTCTCTTCAGTAAGCGCCGTTTGATGAAACTCGTGCAGGAAAAAGTGGTCGCAGGGTGGGATGATCCCCGTCTCCCCACTCTCGCCGGACTTCGCCGACGCGGGGTGCCAGCCAAAGCCATTCGCAATTTTGCCTATACCATCGGAATCACTAAATTTGATGCGGTGACCGAAGCCGCAGTATTCGAAGGTCAAATTCGCGACGATCTCAATGAATCTGCCGAACGCCGCATGGGAGTGCTCGATCCCATCAAACTCGTGCTCACGAATATCCCGGCGGGTGAGTCCTATGACTGCGAAGCCGTGAATCACCCTAAAAACGAATCCTGCGGCACACGCCCCCTACGACTGACGAGAGAGGTCTATATCGAAGCCGAGGATTTCGCCGAAATCCCACCACCCAAATTCAAACGCCTGAAAGTCGGTGGAGATGTGCGGCTTAAATATGGGTGCATCATCACGTGTGATTCAGTCGTTAAGGATGATGACGGCAAACTCGTCGAAGTGCACTGCACTGCCGATCTTGAGAGTCGACGCGGACATCCCAATTCTGACCGCAAGGTAAAAGGCACCATCCACTGGGTCAGTGCCGAAGACGCCGTCGACGCCGAGGTGCGGCTCTATGACCGCTTGTTCAACGTTGCGGAGCCCGGTGCCGCGGAGGACTTCATGACTTGCATCAATCCGGATTCACTACAAACGGTGCAGGCCAAAGTTGAGCCAATCTTAACGTCGGCCGAGTTAGGAACGTGCTATCAGTTCGAGCGTTTGGGTTATTTCACCAGCGACTCAAAACTATCGACCCCCACCGCGCTTGTTTTTAACCGAACAATCACCCTGCGAGACACTTGGGCTAAGTAATATTCGCCCCTGCTTTGCATTTGCTCGAACGGTGCAGGGGCATCACGGTGCCTTTGGTTCCGAGTTTTCAAATGCCCACCATTCTTTTCGTCGACGATAACCCTCAATTAGTGGATATTCACTCCACTTACTTGCGGGAGATGGGTTACTCGGTGCTGACGGCTGGAGATGGTCAGGTCGCGCTGGATATGTTGGATGAGCATCCTATCGACTTACTGGTAACCGATGTCGTGATGCCCGGTAAGGAAGGCTTCGAGACCATCATGGAGGTCCGCACCAAGTTCCCTGCCATGCCCATTATCGCGATATCCGGAGGAGGCCGAATCGGAGCCCGCGACTATTTGACGCTCGCCATGAGCATGGGCGCCCAAGCCACCCTCTCGAAGCCGTTCTCCGCGGCGGCACTCCACCGCGAAGTGAAACACCTCCTCAAGGAGTAGCTTTAGATCGTCGCCGGAGTCTGGTCGATAAAGGCATCGATGCGCCGGATTACTCGATCAAGACCCAGAATCCGAAAAATCGTGGTGAGCCCGGGGCCCGCATTCGTGCCGGTAACCGCCAATCGGGCCACCGCTTGGTAGTCACCAAAACCGAATGCGCGTGCTTCCGCCTCCGCCTTAATGGCCTCCTCTACGGCGAGCTCGTCATTCAAATCGGTCATCGCGGCCAGCACGGCGCGCAACTCACTTAACCGAGCACGTGGGTCCCCTTTTTTCATCACTTTGGCCATCGCCTTCTCATTCCAAGGGAACGTTTCGTCCCAGAAGTAAACCGTGTAAGTCGGCAATTCATCGACTGCCTTTACCTTGGGCTGACTGGCTTGGATGACTGCTTCGAAGTAACGACCGTCGTCCGAGTCGGAGGCCGCTTGCGCAAATTTTTGATATTGTCCTACGTCCGTGGGGAGCGCCCGCGCTTTCCGCAAATATTGATCCAGCGGCAATTCCAGCAGATAGGTCATATTCATGTGCGCCATCTTCCGGTCATCAAAACGAGCATTGCTTTGGTTAACCCCGGGGAAAT
>CAXBOL010000429.1:0-4914 GCA_963977295.1 uncultured Opitutaceae bacterium | reverse complement strand
ACGGCCGGTCGGCACCGGGTTGGCGTTGCTCCAGATCAGGGGATCGTTGGCCGTCGCGCCGTTGGTGGGGCGATAGACGGTGATGGGCGTGGTCGGGTCGATCTCTTGGGTGGTAAAGGTGGTGTAGTTCGGGAACGCTTGGTCCGGGGTGAAGGGGTCACCGAGATACCAATTCTGGAACACCCAACTGCCGTAGATCGACTTGTTGAGGCCGAAGGTTTCCTGATCCGTGGTTTGAATGGCGGAGCTGGGGCTGCCATTGCCGGAGTAGTTATCCGTGGAGCTATCGTAGTAGACGCCGGACAGAACGTGGCGTCCAAGGAACCCGAGCCGGTCACTGAAATCCTCGAAGTCGAAGTCGTAGGCGAGGGTGGCCCGATAGGCTTCGTTGGTCCGCTCGGATTCGCTGTATCCACCGCGACCGGAGATGTAGGGGCGCAGATAACCGGGATTGGTCGTGACGCCATCGAGCAATACCGGGTTAAGATCGATCGAGACCGCCCGGTCTGCGCCATTGAAGCGCGAGGTATTGGCGTTGGTGGTCGTGTCCCAGAACCCGGAGAGTTCGAGGTGAAGGCCCTCGACGATCCGCTGGGTCAACGTGATGTGCTGGGTATTGGAATCGCGAAGCTGTTTGTTGCCCGGGAGCGCCGCCAGATTCATATCGTAGATGGGGAAGAGACGAGGATCGGTGATGCTGGTGTTGACGAAATTATCGACCTGATCGAATGCGCTCCGGCTGCGGGCCATGACCAGTCGACTGGAGTCGAGCACCTGATTGACTTCGCCGCCGTTACGAAAGCCGACGGCGGTCTTGGTGGTGATGAAAGGAACGGTCGGGTCCGCGCCGCCGGGCAGGAACATCTGGATGTTGGTGAATCCGAACGGACTATTGAACTCCTCCACGCCCCCGTTGAGCGTGGCGGGAGCGCCGGGAGTAGGATTTGGGTTGGGGCCACCAGGAAAGTTGGTTTGGGGGAATACGCCCACGTTGTTGGGATCACGGATATCCCACGTGGGGCGGCCGCTGGCCATCCAATGGGAGATGTTGTCGATCGGCAGCGAGTAGTTCGGTCGCCGCGCATTGTTTTCGGTCTTCTCCCAAGAGTAGCGAAGACTGGTGCCCTTGAATGGCTGGAACAACACGGAGGCGGTGATACGATTGTCTTCGTCGAAAGACGTATCGAACTGACTCTTGGTATTTTCCGTCAAAGCCATGACGCGCACGGCCAACTTATCGCCGATGGCCCGATTGAAATCGAAGGTGGTGCGGTAGGAACCATAGTTGTCCACCTGCACGGAGACCTCATTGATCTCCCGACCTAGCGTGGCTTTCTTGGTCGTGTAGTTGATAATGCCAGCGGGGCTGCCCAGGCCGAAGAGGATGGAGTTGGGGCCACGCACAAGTTCGATGCGTTGAACATTGTAGCGATCCAGATTGGCGTTACCGATCTCGAAGAAATCCCGAGTCACATCGGCCCGAGAGAGACCGCGCACGCGGTTGTTGCCCGGCTGGGTGTTGATGTTGCTGTCCTGCAGTTCACCACTGCCACCACGCTCTGAAGTGTCGGTGTTAAGGGCAGTTTCGACCCCGGCCACGTAGGCGAACGCGGTTTCGATGTTGGTGGCGCCAATGTCGTCGAGAAACTCAGTGGTGAGGACTGCGACTGACGCTGCGACGTCGCGTAAATCTGTGTTCAGCCGGGATCCGGCGAGGGTTGAAGTGGCGCGGTAGCCGACTTCGGAGGAGGCATCGACTTCGAAGGGCGAGAGTTCGATCACGTTCTCGGAATCCGGGCCGGGGGAGGCATTTTGAGCACTCAGGTGACCCATTCCCAAGGTCAATAGACCCGAGAGAATGGTTAGTGGTTTTGGGTATTTCATGTGGGTGGTTTGTTGGGTCGGGTTGCCGACGGCAGGGTGGTGTGAAACACCGTCACGCCGGGGGCGAAAAACGGTGAAAACTATCGTAAAGGGAGATCTGGAAGTTCACTCGATGGCGCGATCGCTCCGAGAAAAACGAGGTGGATCCAGAATTGGTGAAACGAGAAAACTCGTTGTTTGGATGAGAGGTATTTGTCTCAGAAAGGTAGCACGAGCCGCGCTTGATTCTCCATGGGTTAGTTGGGAATCTTTGGTTAATTTGCGTAAAGTAGGGATCACGCCATGTGCTAAAACAATGCCCTCGGCACGCCGACCTTCGGACTAAGTCTGGCAGATTCAAGGCGTAGTCTAAAAAACACTACGCGCTCTCGGCGGCAACACGTTGCCCGCGTTCAGGCCCGCCGGAAAACGCCCGAACTTAAGATCGTTTAACGATCTTAGCGGAGTTCGAATGCGGTCTTTTGAACTATGTTGCGGCAGGAATGCCCCACTCGAATTTCAAATTCACCCGGCTCCACGACACGTCTTTGGCCGGTTCCCGTGAATGACAGATCCTGATGGGCGTTGAGGGTGAAGGAGACGGTGGTCGATTGGAATGGATCCAACGATACTTTCGCGAAACGAACGAGCAGCTGATCTGGACGCACCACTGATGCAATTTTGTCGTGGCAATACAGCTGCACCACGGTCGCTCCCCGACGCGACCCCGAGTTGTTGACGGTGAGAGTCACCTCGATGTGCTCCTCTCGATCGTAGATGGGTTTATTCGTTTTTAGGTCTGAAAAAATGAAGGTCGTGTAAGACAGTCCGAAGCCGAACGGAAACAGCGGGCCGGGTTGTTCGTCCAGATAGTCTTTATAAAACGAAACGGCCTTTTGCGAGTAGTAGGCCGGCAACTGCCCGGCGGACCGAGGCACGGTGATTGGGAGTCTGCCACTTGGATTGCACGCACCGAACAAGACTCGGGCAATCGCGGTGCCGTGGCATTGACCGAGATAGAAGGTGTTCAAGACTGCCGGGGCTTGCTCGACGATATCTGGAATCGAATAAGGTCGGCCGCCCATGAGGACCACGATGGTGGGCGTGCCGGTAGCCAAAACCCGCATGACCAGTTCGCGTTGATTGCCCAACAAATCGAGGGTAGAGCGATCGCCTTTGATGCCGGGGACGAAGAATGCCTCCATGGCGGTCTTGATGTTGCCGCCGACGCAGACGATGGCGACGTCGGAGGCTTGAGCGACGGCGACGGCGTGCTCGATTTGGGGCAGTTCCTCGGCCAACTCGAAACGCCGAAAAACGGTGCGCAGATCGACTTGTTCGATGTCGGCGATCTTGCAGCCTTCGGCATGGCGCACTTCGACAGTGTCTCCGACAAAGTCCGTGATGCCCGCCAGGATACTGACGACGTCGTCATGCGGCATGGAGTAACCACCCGTTTCGATGGATGCTGCGTTGGGGCCGATGACTGCAATCGAACGCAAGGACGTGTGGTTTAACGGCAGCAAGTCGTGGTCATTTTTCAACAGCGTGATGCATTCCTCGGCGAGATCCTGCGCCACTTGACGATGGGCCGAGCAACCGACGATATGCTCCACTTGTTCAGGATCGACGAACGGATCCTCAAACAAACCGAGCATAAATTTGAGGCGCAGAATTCGCCGCACGCTTTGATCCAAAATTGGTTCGAGGGTGGGATCCTCGCGGACGATTTCGACGAGTTTGGCATAGGCGGCCCCCGCCGGGAGGTCGAGGTCGAGGCCGGCAAGTAGAGCCATCTTGGCAGCCTCTTTAACGTTGGCGGCGACGTGGTGGAAAATATCCAAACGCAGCACATCGTAGTAGTCAGAAACGACCATGCCTTCAAAGCCCCACTGGTCGCGCAGTAAGTCTGTGAGCAGCCAGCGATTGCCGTGAGCGGGCACGCTGTCGACGTCGCAATGCGAAGCCATCAATCCCTGAGTGCGAGCAATTTTCACCGCGGCTTCGAAAGGCGGCAAAATCTCGTCAAAGAGGGTCTTGGTATCGATCGGGGTCGCGGCAAAATTACGACCGCCCGCGACTTGACCGTAGCCGGCGAAATGTTTCGGCGACGCGATAACGTGATTGGCGTCGGGTTGTCCGGAGGAGCCACCTTGCAACCCGGTGATGGCCGCAATGCCCATCTGGGTGGTGAGGTAGGTGTCTTCGCCAAACGTTTCTTCAATACGACCCCAGCGGGGATCACGGCCCAGATCGAGCACCGGGGAGTGGGCTTCGTGGGAGCCGCGAGAGCGCGATTCGCGGGCGGCGACATCGAACGCCTGTTGGATCAAGGCGGGGTTCCAGCTCGATGCCATGGCTAAGGGCACCGGAAAGTTGGTCGAGTTGTAGCCCGCGTTGCCATGGGCGCATTCGCTTCCAATTAGGGCAGGGATCTTGAGGCGCGTGTTTTCGCGCAGCAGGCGTTGGATCGAGTTGACCTCCTCGACGCTGGCCCGGGGCGTGCGAAAATCGAAGGTGTTTTCGATCTGACCGATGCCGTGCTCAATGCGGTCGCGGACGGCCGCGCCCACCTCGGCAAGTCCTTCTTCCGTGGCGGCCGAAACCCGCAGGCTCGCCGACGTGAGTTGCGCGACCTTCTCTGCGAGCGTCATGCGCGGGAGCAGATCGTCGAGGCGCTCCTCGAGCGACGCTGTCGGGTCAAGGTAACGCACGTTGGGGGGCACAGGAGAACTCATGAAGGTGAAATGATGGCGTGGTTTAGACGGATTGATGCAGTTAAAAAACAGCCGTCAGCTTGTTGGTTTTTTAACCACAGATGAACACAGATGGCTCCACTACCGTTACGCGATGGAACCGGGGTGGATGGAATCGGTTTGAGGGGATCGGATCTGTGTGAATCTGTGTCCATCTGTGGTTTCCAAAAAGACAGGGTGAGTGGGTTAACTGCCGATCAGATGCGGCGGTCAGCTTGTTGGTTTTTTAACCACAGATTGACACAGATGGCTCCACTACCGTTACGCGATGGAACCGGGGTGGATGGAATCGGTT
>CAXBOL010000428.1:0-4921 GCA_963977295.1 uncultured Opitutaceae bacterium | reverse complement strand
TGGGCACCTTCACGCGCAACTGGCGCAAACGCTCCCACGGGTCCTCGTTGAGGAAACGCATCGCCGTATCGAAAGTCGCTCCTCCCCACATCTCCAGTGAGAACAGCCCCGGCACATCGTGCGCCAACGCCTCGGCACAGGCCAACATGTCGAAGGAGCGCACCCGAGTCGCCATGAGGGACTGGTGCGCATCGCGGAAGGTCGTGTCGGTCACGAGCAGTCGCTTCTGTTTACGCGTCCAATCGGCAAACCCCTTCGGGCCCAACTCCAGCAGACGCTGCCGGCTGCCATCGGCCGGCGCGGTCCGGTGATCATGCGTCGGCACGGTCGGTGTCTGGAAGGACTGGGAGGGTTTGTAACCCTTGGCATGCGGGTTGCCGTTGACCACCACCTCGCCGATGAAGTTGAGCAACTTGGTCGCCCGGTCCTTGCGCTTTTTGAAGCGGAACAGCTCGGGAGTGGTATCAATCAGCGTCGTGGTCGCCTGCCCGGTGCGGAACTTCGGGTGTGCGATCACATTTTCCAGAAACGGAATATTTGTCTTCACACCACGGATACGATACTCCGCCAACGCCCGATGCATGCGTGCCATGGCGATCTCGTAGGTCGGACCACTCGCTACCAATTTTGCCAGCATGGAATCGTAGAACGGCGTGATCACTGCGCCCGCAAAGCCCATGCCGCCATCGATCCGAATCCCTAATCCGCCCGGCGACCGGTAGGCCATGATGCGGCCGTAGTCGGGCATGAACTTGTTCTCGGGATCTTCCGTCGTCACCCGCGATTGCAACGCAAATCCGTTGCGCGGCACCTCCGCCTGAGACGGCATGCCGACTTCCGGCGAGTGCAAAGAGTGGCCCTGCGCGATGAGCACCTGGGCCCGGACCAAATCCAATCCTGTCAGCACTTCGGTCACGGTATGCTCTACTTGAATACGCGGGTTCATCTCGATGAAGAACCATTCATGACGATCGAGATCGTAGAGAAACTCAACGGTGCCGGCGTTATCATACTTAATCGAACGCGCAAGATCGGCGGCCGCCTCGCAGAGTTCCGCCACCACTTTCTCCGGCAATCCGTAGCTCGGCGCCACTTCAATGACTTTTTGGTGCCGCCGCTGCACGGAGCAATCCCGCTCATGCAGGTGAATCACGTTGCCGTGCTTATCCCCGAGAATCTGCACCTCGATGTGCTTCGCGTTTTGGATGTATTTTTCGAGAAACACCGCCGGATTGCCAAACGCCCGCTCCGCTTCGCCCTGAGCCTCATCCAACAAGGCATCCAGCTCAGGCGCCGTTTTTACGATGCGCATCCCGCGGCCGCCACCGCCGAAGGCGGCCTTGATAATGAGTGGAAACCCGATCTTGTTCGCGATCTTCTTGGCCTCCTCCCGATCACTCACCGGGTCCTCTGTGCCAGGCAGAACGGGCACTCCAACTGTTTGGGCCATCGCCCGCGCCGCGGTCTTGTCCCCCATGTTGTCGAGCAGATCCGGACGAGGGCCCACCCACACGATTCCCGCCGCTTCGCAGGCACGGGCGAAATTGGGATTCTCGGACAGAAAGCCATAGCCCGGATGAATGGCGTCGACCCCCTTCTCCTTCGCAATACCGATCACACTGTCGATATCGAGATACGCCGCCACCGGCCCCTTGCCCGCCCCGACCTGATAAGCTTCGTCGGCCTTGAAGCGGTGAATACAAAACCGGTCCTCCTGCGCAAAGATCGCTACAGTGCGCAGCCCCAGCTCCGTGCCGGCCCGAAACACGCGAACCGCGATTTCAGAGCGATTAGCCGCCATAAGTTTGGCAACTGGACGGACAGTGGGAAGGGAGGAATTAGCTTGGCGTGGCATGAAGCAGTAGGGGTTAGGTTACGACCGGGAAATTGATGGTCTGGCATGGGAATAAGGGATGCTCGCTCGCGCAAGGCCTTCCGCACATCTAACCTGCAAATCAACGGCTGCGTATTGGTTTTTGTAAAAGTCTTTTGCCGAATCGGCGTATGTCTGTCTTTTTTCGCCGATGGAAACTTCGTCCCCCCCCTCTGTTGCTCCCGTTGTGGCCAGATCGCGGAGGGTCGAGTGGGAGATGAGGTCATCTGTGACAAGTGCTACCAGATCAGTGGATCCTGCTGTCCGGAATTTGATCCCGCGTGCCTCAACCCTCCCTCCCCACACGGGAACAGCCAACAAGCAGCCGACGAAGCCTAGCCCGCCCCACGCGCAGTTCTAGCCAAACCAAGGCAGTCGGGGTGGAGGCCCGGGAAATCAGCCGTGGGGGTTCTCAATTTGTTCGAGCAAGCGGGCGAGATGAGCCTGCTCAGGCCCCAATCGAACCAATTGCAACGCCCGCCGATACGCATTCGCGGCAGCAGCGTGATCGCCTAGGCGCGAATGCAGATCACCACTCACTGCATGGACCAGATGCTGCGACGCAAGCCGATGGACATCTTCAATGGCGTCGAGCGCGGCAAGTCCCGCCCGCGGGCCCCGCAAATTAGCTATGGCCACGGCTCGGTTCAGCGCGACCACGGGCGAAGCCGTAAGGGTCATCAAGGTATCGTAATGGGTCACGATCTGCCCCCAATCCGTCGAGCCCGCATCGGCGGCGAGACAGTGATGCGCTGAGATCCCGGCCTGCAAATGATACGCCGTGAGGTGGTCGCCTTGCGAGGCGAGGGCGAGGTGCTGGAGTCCCTGGTCGATCAGAGCCTGATCCCAGATCGTTCGATCCTGATCGGCGAGGCGGAGCAGGCCGCCGGTCGGATTCGAACGCGCGGGAAACCGTGCGCTGTGCAACAACATCAGAGCCAAAAGCGCGTGCGTGACTGGCTGGTTGCCGACCGGATGCTGCACCAACAAACCGGTGAGTCGCACTGCTTCATCGCACAGTTCCTCCCGCAGCAATTGATCCCCGGCCGTCGCTTTATAGCCTTCGTTGAACAACAAATAGAGTGTCGCCAATGCGCCCTCAAGTCGATCACTCAGCTCGACCTCCGGCGGCAGGTCAAACGTGGCACCGGCATCGCGTAAACGGGACTTGGTGCGCGTGAGTTGCTTCTCGACGGCCGCTTCAGTCGACAGAAAAGCCCGGGCGATTTCCGTGAGATTGAACCCGCCTAAAACTTTCAGTGCCAACACGACCTGCGCATCGCTCGATATACTCGGATGGCAACACACCAACAGGAGTTGAAGCGTATCATCGATTTCGGCGACGAGCGGATCACTCTCGGACTCGTCCGTATGCTGCAGTTCGTGGTGCAGCGTGAAGTCATCTTGTTTGGCGAGGGCCGTGCCCTGGTGCCGCAACGCATCGTAGGCGTGGTTGATCGCCACCCGACTGATCCAGGCCGACGGATTGGGTGGCACGCCCCCCATCGACCAAGAGCGCAAGGCGCGCAACATGGCCTCCTGCACGGCGTCTTCTACCAGCGTGAGGTTGTGCACCCCAAACCGTCGCAGCAGCGCGCCGTGCAACCGGCCCGCCTCGTGCCGAAAAAAATGCTCCACCAACTGACCTGGACCCGCCGCAGCGCCGACCGCTCCGCCGTCACCCGGCTCGTCGTCTGACTCATTGTGTATCGGCAGCGGTGGCATAAAGAGGGAAACGAGAAAATTCAGGGAAACGCCGCACCACGACTGAGGATCAAGCTGGTCCCGTAACAACGCCCAAATGGCAGGTCACCTCCATCGGCCGCACTTCGATGACGAGACCATGTTCGAGTCCCGGATGCGCTTGGGCAATGGCGGTCGCCTCGTCCAGCGAATCGACGTTAAGCATCACATAACCCCCCACCGCTTCGTTCGATTCCGGAAAAGGACCGTCCGTCACGCGTTTGCCGCCGAGTCCCGAGACGATACGGGTGGTCAACTCCAGCGGACGCCCATCCGTGGCCTTACCGGCGTCACGCAGGCCGACGAACCAGTCGTTCCAACGTTCGATCAATTGCTGGCGTTGGTCTGCCGTGAGGTGAGCGTGAGTTTCCGGACCAGTGTTGCGGAATAGGAGAAGGTAAGGTTGCGACATCGATTTGATTTTGGGAGGATTAATGAGACCGACCCATATGGGCGGGCAGTGATGAACTCAACGCCCGAGCGAACCCCAACCGGACACTCCACTGAGCTTTTTCAAAAAATGTCCGCAGGGCACGAGGTGAAATACCGAACCCGGCACCCTCTCCTTCCGCCCTCGAATAGGCCCCGTAAATTCCCTCCGATCAAAGTCGCTCCTCGAAAATCCTAAAAATTCTGCCACGGATTGTCCGGTCGCCCCTCCCCCGCACGTTGTGAGTCATAACCCATAGCCTGACCTTCCCATGAGTGAACCGACATCCTACTCCCCTCCCCAAGCCGCCAGTCCTGATTGCGAACTCGTTTCGACCCGCACGCTGCCCTTTCCCCGGGCCCGCGTCTTCACTGCGTGGACCCACCCCGACTGGCACGCCAAATGGTGGGGCCCGGCCGGGTTCACCAACACCTTCCACGAATACGACCTGCGCCCCGGTGGACGTTGGCGATTCATCATGCACGGTCCCGACGGCACCAATTACGATAACCACAGCGTGTTCGACCACATCGCCGTCAACGAATGCATCGTCTTCCGCCACACGACCGCGCCCGAGTTTACCGTAGTCGCCACTTTCACCGACGACGGCGAAGGCACCCACGTGGAGTTTCGCATGATCTTCGCCAACGCCGAAATTTGCGCCGCCATTACCAAGTATGCCAAAGGCAAAAACGAAGAAAACTTTGACCGCCTCACCACCGTGCTCGCGGAGATGGGCGACAACTCCGGCGCCGATCGCGAACTGGTCATGATGCGGATCATCGACGCGCCGCCGGCCGCCATCTATCAGGCGTGGGCCACGCGTTTGCCGGAGTGGTTTTGTCCCAAGCCATGGACCGTGCCACATTGCGATA
>CAXBOL010000427.1:0-4921 GCA_963977295.1 uncultured Opitutaceae bacterium | reverse complement strand
GCATCGCAGGTTCGCTTCGTCAAACCCTTGATCGGGCTCAAGTCCCCTGCCCGCCGGTCCGCCCGAAGATTAGTTTTTGAGGTTCGGAATCGTTATTCTGAAATTAAAATGGTGCTCAGGAAGGGACTGGTGAACTGGTCAGTTCAGGTCTGCGACCTCGCCCTACAGGCGCCCCCTCTCCGCTCACCTGCATCGCAGGTTCGCTTCGTCAAACCCTTGATCGGGCTCAAGTCCCCTGTCCGCCGGTCCGCCCGAAGGTTAGTTTTTGAGGTTCGGAATCGTTATTCCGAAATTAAAATGGTGCTCAGGAAGGGACTCGAACCCTTACACCTTGCGGCACACGCCCCTCAAGCGTGCGTGTCTACCAATTCCACCACCTGAGCATTCTTAAAACGAGGGAAGGCGGACTAAGAAAGATGCTCGGCACCTTGTAAAGCCCCGAAATTCGGATTCTTGATTCGATCTTGATCGAAGGGGCCATTAGCCCGTTCTCTCTTCACTTAGCCTATGACGCTCGCCGAAATCCAACGTGCCCTGCTCGCTTCTTACGAAACCCAAGGCGGCATCAATCACATCGACGGAAGCAATCTCCCGTCTGATGCATCGATCAACAGCTTGGCTGCCGAGTTGATGCACTTGCTCTTTCCGGGCTTTTTCGAACGCAAACCGTTGGCCAAAAACGACGTGGCCGCAATCACCGGCGAACGCCTGAAGGCCGTGTGCCAACGGCTGGAGGAAGAAATTGCCAAGAGTCTGACCTTCGAGGGGGATTCCGACGCGCCGCAACACGCCAAAGAAATCGCGTGCCAGTTGCTGATGAAGCTCCCAGCCATCCGGGATGTTTGCCAAACCGATGTTCAGGCTGCGTATGAAGGCGATCCGGCCGCCCGCAGCGTCGAGGAAATCATTCTCGCTTATCCCTGCGTGTTGGTGATTTCCCTGCAGCGCATCGCCCACGAGCTCTACCGGCTCAACGTCCCCCTACTCCCTCGAATGTTGACCGAATACGCGCACGAGCGCACTGGCACCGATCTTCATCCCGGGGCCCAGATCGGCACCCACTTCTTCATCGATCACTGCACCGGAGTCGTGGTGGGAGAAACCGCGCGAATCGGCAATCACGTAAAACTCTATCAAAATGTGACCCTGGGCGCGAAATCATTTGAGCTGGATGACCACGGCAACCCGGTCAAGGGCGTCAAGCGACACCCCGACATCGAAGATCACGTCACGATTTACCCCAGCGCGACCGTGCTCGGCGGCAAGACGGTGATCGGCCAAAGATCCATCATTGGCTCCAACGTGTGGTTAATGAAATCTGTGCCCCCCGAAAGCATCGTTTACTACGAGGGTGATCGAACTTCGGTCGTGCGCAATCAGGCCGATCGCAAAATTAAAGCCGATCCCGGCAACGATTGGTCCATCTAGCCGAGGTCAAAACGTAGTGCCGTGCTTCAGCTGGCACTACCATTGGCGCGAATCATTCCAGGCAATGCACCGCTGGCCCGCGACCGGGCCATCCGACGAGCTGCCCGCTGGTTCAGCCCGACCATTTGGGCTTAAACGCGTTGCCGGTCGGCCAAACCGTGAGCCAATGCGGCGGCAAAAAACGGGCCCCGATAAATCATTCCGGTGTAAAGCTGCACCAACGAAGCGCCGGCATCTAGCTTCTCCCCCGCACTGGCCGCATCGGTGATCCCGCCGACGCCGATGATGGGCAGCTTTCCGTGGGTGGCCCGCGAGATGTAATTAATAATCTGGGTCGAACGCCCGCGCAGTGGCGCCCCGCTCAATCCTCCGCTTTCCGGCACGGTCTTAAATGGCCCGGGACGCGCCAACGTCGTGTTGCCGGAGATAATGCCATCGAGACCAAATTCTTCGATCACCATGAGCACGCGATCAATCTGGCCGTAAGTGAGATCCGGCGCGATTTTAAGCAGCAAGGGGCGGCGCATGGCGCCACGCGCATTGTTAGCCTCACTGACCGCCTGCAATAGTTCACGCAGACGGGATTCGTCCTGCAGTTTACGCAGATCCGGCGTGTTGGGACTGGAAACATTCAGCACGAGATAATCCGCATACTCGGCCAATTTCCCAAAACTCCGCAAATAGTCATCCACCGCACGATCGAGCGGAGCTGCCTTCGATTTGCCCAAATTAATGCCCAGGGGGATACGCCGCGCTCCGCGCTGAGGCTGTTTGGCCAGACGACGCGAAACCAAATCCGCCCCTTGGTTGTTGAAACCCATGCGATTGATCACCGCTTCCTCCTCCGGATAACGAAACATCCTCGGTTGCGGATTTCCGGGCTGAGCCAATGCCGTCACCGTGCCAATCTCGACGTGCCCGAATCCCATCGCGGCCGCCGCCGGCCAGGCCCGGGCATTCTTATCGAACCCGGCGGCCAATCCGACGGCATTGGGAAAGGTCAGACCAAACGCCTCGATCGGTTGAAAGCGTCCCACCGCCAGGCGGTGCCATGCCTCCATCGCTCGACAAACAGGCTTGAGCCAGCCCAAGGCTGCCATCGCGTTTACCCCGAGCTCATGGGCCCGCTCGGAATCAAGTTTGAAGAGGAGCGGCCGCGTCACTTTTTCGTAGAGAAAGTCCATTCGACGCCGAGAGTGAAACCTGACTTCTAAAACGCAAGTGCCTGCCCACACTCATATTCTAGTAGCGGATCAGAACCCCGAAAAAACGACGGATTTACCCCTAAATTTGGGCCGTTTCAAAGGCCCAATTCCCGCCCCGACTCAGTCCTCCAAAAATAAAAGTAAGCAGAAAGTCACTTTCGTGGTTTGACTCGCGCTCTGGAGACCCTTTTTCCTCCGACCAACTTAGCTTTCCGCAATATGGCAAAATCTTCCGTAACTCTAGACTGGTGCATCGTTCGACTTGGTGAAGACCACAATTGGTGGGTCGACGAAGTGAGTGACCCTGTGCGCTGGGATACCGATGGACTCAGTATCATCGATCCTCGTCAGGTCAGCTACCTCGTTGAACTCTGCGAACCTCTGCGTGACTACGGATTCGACCAAGACACTTTCGATGCGGCGTTCATCCCCTTCCGCATCGACAACGAGGTTTCCGATGGCCGGGTCCGCGTGAAGCGCGTCAAAGACTCCCTCTCCGAGAGCGACGAAAAACTCTTTGCCTTGGCTGATATCATCGATGACGAGAACGGACCCTACGCCGACTTGCTCGATCACCTCACCCGCTGCCGAGTAAAACTGCTCAACGACATTTTCGAGTTCGAGTCCAAACTCACCATCGACGAGGTCGAGGAGGAGATT
The DNA here is from genome assembly GCA_963977295.1 of uncultured Opitutaceae bacterium. Lineage (GTDB taxonomy): Bacteria > Verrucomicrobiota > Verrucomicrobiia > Opitutales > Opitutaceae > Actomonas. The sequence continues at coordinate 1,628 of CAXBOL010000427.1, read as the reverse complement.
CGGGAGGATCAAAATGCCAGCTTCATTGAGGGCAAAGCCATTCACTCCTTCGAAGAGTTGACCGCCATTCTCGATTACGTCCCCGCCGGATGGGAATCCGAGGACGACGACGAAGGCCGCTCCAGCGACGATGAAGACCTCGAAGATATCGAGGACGAGGACCTGCCCGACGTCGATGAAGAGGATGAAAAAACCCTCAAAGGAGACTCTTCCCTCAAGTGGGACGAGGATGAGGACGAAGACGAGGACGAGGATAAGGACGAGGAAAAGTAGAGCACTTCAACTCAACCAGATTTAGTCAAAGCGCGACCCAGCAATGGATCGCGCTTTTTGCTTCCGTCCGGCCCGGCATCCGCTGAACTTGAGCCATGCTCCGAAGGTCGTTTCGTTATATTACTCAACTGGTGTGTATTGGCCTCCTGACTTTCAGCGTCGGTTGCGAAACCACTGGCAGCACGGCCACGACCCGCACCAACCCCAAAATCCCCGAGGCCGCATCCTCCGCCCTGCTGCGCCCCGGCGACAGTTTGGGGATCACGCTCCAAGGTATTCCCGATCCCAGCACGCATAATGTGCAAATTGATGACCAGGGCCTGATTTCGCTCCCTTACATTGGGGGCATCACCGTTGCTGGACTCACCGCATCGGATCTGTCGGCCAAAATCCGTGAAACCTATATTTCCAAAGATTACTACAAGACGATAAACGTATCCGTGACCGTCACCGAGCGGTTCGTCTACGTCGGCGGCGAGGTGCAACGACCGGGCCGGATCACATGGACGCCCGACCTCACCATGGGTAAAGCCATCCAAGCGGCGGGTGGGTTCACCCTCTACGCCAAGGAAACCGCGGTCAGCGTGGTCAGAGATCAAGCCGCCTACATTCTCGACGCCAAACTCGCCCAGCGCAGCCCCGCCGAAGACCCCCGTCTCCTCCCCGGCGACTCCATCCAGGTCGATCGCTCGGCGTTTTAGCGTGATTTCAAGAGCTTTGCCATGTCTTTGGCGAAGTAAGTCAGAATCAGATCCGCGCCCGCACGCTTGATCGCCAGCAGTGATTCGTGACGAATCTTGGCCAGATCGAGCCAACCCAGTTTTGCCGCCGCGTGGATCTGGGAATACTCGCCCGAGACTTGATATGCCGCGACCGGCTTACGCGTCGCCTCGCGAACGTCGCGAATGATATCCAGATACGCTCCGGCCGGTTTCACCATAATGAAATCCGCACCTTCGTCTTCATCGAGAGCCGCCTCGTTCAAGGCCTCGCGCCGGTTGGCGGGATTGAGCTGATAGGTCGCCTTGCTCAGAGTCCGGGTGCCCGCCGCCTTCGCACTGCCCACCGCATCCCGGAATGGTCCGTAATAAGCCGAATTAAATTTCGCCGAATACGCCATGATCGCCGTGCGCTCAAAATCATATGCATCAAGTTGCTCTCGAATGACGCCAATGCGACCATCCATCATGTCAGACGGGGCGACAATATCGACTCCCGCCGCCGCCTGCAGCACGGCCATCTCGGCCAAAATCGCCACTGTCCGATCATTATCCACGTCATCCCCGGCTGCATTCAGAACCCCGTCGTGCCCATGTGTCGTGTAAGGGTCCAGCGCCACATCGGTCATCACCATC
>CAXBOL010000426.1:0-4930 GCA_963977295.1 uncultured Opitutaceae bacterium | reverse complement strand
TTCCACGTGGTCTTGACTCGTTTTGATCCTCGCCTACGTCTCCCCCGAAACTGAATATGCTCGCAGCATGATTCTGCCTCAATTTCTTGTCTTCTAGGTAAGACTTCGACGCCCCCTCGTTTTGAATCCCGAATCCTCCGCCTCCGACGTATTCTCCCCGAGCTCTCCCGGATCCGAGACCCCTATCTGGCTGGCGCTCGCGACCGATGGTGAAATTGTAGGGGCAAATGCCGGTGCCGCCAAATTGTGGGCACGAACTGTCAGTGAATTAATCGGGCAGCCATTTGTGTCTCTCTTCGCTTTCGAAGTCATCTCGGATGACCCCGATCTCGCCATCGCCCAATGGGAAATATTACTCACCACTGCCGTAAATCAGAGGCTGCCCCTGACGATTAATCGCGGGGAAGACCTGTCGCCCTTGGAGGTAAGGATCGAACTCGAAGAAGCATTCGGGGGCCAGTTTCCTTGGATTGCCCACATTCGTCGTGGAGCCAAAAATGTTCAGGCTCCGGCCTCCATTTCGATGTTCGCGAAAGAGGGCGGCGCGTGTGGACTTCTCGCCGAGAGCGACGCCATCGGTTTCTTTGACCTCGATTTTGCCAACGACGAAACGCTCTACTCCCCCGCTTGGAGAAAAACATGGTGGGCTACGGTGACGCCGACCTGGCTAATACCTACGACACGTGGCTAAAGTTGATCCATCCCGACGATTCATCTGCAGCCCCCGATCAAGTGGGTCGGCAGAGTCGCAGTGGCCAACACTCGTTTTCGGTCGAGTTTCGCATGAAACACCGGCGAGGTCATTGGGTCTGGGTGCACTGCATCGGACTGCAACGATTTGACCAGTCGGGAGAATTGGAGCGCGTGGTCGGATTCCACCTCGACATCTCCGAACGCAAAGAACTCGAGGAATTCGGCATCGTGGCGGAAGACCGACTCGCTCGTCTCACCGAAGCAGGAGGCTTGGCCGTTTTCGATCTCGATTTCGAACAAGGTAAAGCGTGGACCTCCTCCGCCTGGCAAAAATTGGTCGGTAACTTCGATGAATCCCCCGACATCGGCCTCTTTACCCAATATTTTGTCGAAAGCGAAGGGGATCTGAACAGCTTCCTTTCTCAATTTGGCACAGGCGGGGAATGGTCGACCGGCCTCACCACGTTGCGTTCGGCCCACGACACCTCCCTCGAAGTCGTGCTTGGACTTCGGCGCCAAGTCAGCCGACGCGGCGAGCTGCATCATATCATTGGTTTCGCCACCCAACTTGACGAGAGCGATTCGTTGGCCAACGAAACTGCCGCGGGCCCCATTAGCGTAAATTTGGCTGCGCTCAACGTGCTGAACGAAGGCATCATTCTCACCGATAATCGGGGTGGCATCACGTTGATGAATGCCAAATCCGAAAGCCTCACCGGAGTTCCGTTGGCCGCAGCGATGGGGCGATCGATGAAAGACGTTTTTAACTTGGTCACCACGGCAGACGGCAGGTCTGCCAACGATGCCCTGGATCAGGCTCTGGCAACCAACAGTTCCTCTCGGCTCTACGTCGATTACTCCCTTGCGGTAGACGGCATGGAACCGCGTCCGATCGTCTGGGCCGCCCGCGCTTTACTGGACGAAGACAAAAAAATGGCCGGAATCGCCATCGTCTTCCGCGACCCTCATGAAATGTCAATGAGTCCCGAGGAACTCATTCGCGCCAATCGTTTCGATTCTCTGGGACAACTGGCCGGCGGTATCGCTCACGATTTTAACAATCTTTTGTCCACCATTTTGGGTGCGGTATCGATCGCGAAGGAAAATCGCGATTACGATAAGCTCGATGATGCCGAAACCGCCTGCATGGCTGCGAAGACCCTGACCCGTCAGTTGTTGCAATTCTCGAAGGGCGACGCCGCCGGGGATTACGCGGTCGTCAAACCGTCCGATATCGTGCGCGACGCCATCCGAGTCGCTGCTTCAGGCAGTCCGGTTAAGTTTGAAACCGACTTTGCGGAGGACGCTGGCCCCATCGAAGCCGATCGTGGTCAAATCATTCAGATTTTTCAAAACCTCATCATCAATGCCCGCCAGGCTATGGATGATCAGTATTCGGGCACGATTGCCATCCGCATGCGCAACATCTCGCTACGCGACGACCAAGTCGCGAGTTTGAGTGGTGGAGCTTACGTGCAAATCGAGGTGCAAGACAACGGTTCCGGCATTCCCGCCGATAAGATCGACCACATTTTCGAACCCTTCTTCACGACTAAGAAGACCGGCACCGGACTGGGATTGGCCACGGTGCTTTCCATCGTCCGAAAGCACGGGGGACAACTAGGAGTGGAATCGACCGTCGGCAGCGGCACTACATTTACCGTATTTTTGCCCGTCACCGAAAAGTCGCTCGAGCTCACCGTCCGACGCCCCCCTTCCCTGCGCTTTGGCACTGGCCGCGTGCTCGTCATGGACGACGACAAACAACTTTGCGAGATTACCAAGGCCATGCTCGAAGGCCTCGATTATAAGGTCGACGTTGTCCACAAGGGCGAAGATGCCCTCACCTACTATCGTCGCTATTTCGCCGTCAATCGACCTTACGATGCCGTCTTGCTGGACCTCACCATTGTCGGCGGCATGGGGGGCGAGGAGACGTTTCGCTTCATGCAGGAAATCGACTCCGATGTGCGAGCCATCGTTTCCAGCGGTTACGACAACGAGGAAATGGCACGACACTTCCTCGCGGCCGGGTTCTGTGGTTATCTCACCAAACCTTTCCGAGTCGCTGATCTCAGCAAGATGATGAAGTTGGTCGCAGGGCGTTGATCCCAGAGAGGGAGCGACCTCCTAAAATCCTAGTCATTACTTCAAATCGCCTCCTGATCTATGCGAAAACTGACCGTCCCTTTTCTCTTTACGGTCGGATGGCTGTTTTCAGCGGTATCAGCCCACGCCATCATTATCGCTGGATTCACTAGCGCCACCAACGATCGCTTCGCCGATGACGGTTCATTCATCGGATCCGTCTTTGATTGGTCCGGGGTGGGACTCACTTCCGGCGGACAATGGGGCACCTTGGTTAGCAATAATGTTTTTCTCAGCGCCAATCACTTACATCCGAGTCTCAATTCCAGCCTCACCTTTTACAGTTCCAACGACTCCTCCGGCGCGAGCCAATCGCGCACCGTGGTCGGGGGACAACGCATTGGAACTTCGGATCTTTGGATTGGGGTGCTCAATTCGCCCGTTTCACCCTCTTTTACCAGCTACAGTTTCATCTCCAACGACATCGCCGATTCCGCTGCGTTCAATGCCCCTTCCCCTGTTCGAGGGCTGGTTGCCTATGTGGTCGGAAAATCGCCCACAGCCTGGAGCACTACGCTCGACATGGCAGTAGGAAGAAATGTGTTGGACCTGTGGGCTGAGGACTCCCAAGCCGGAGGCACAACGGGTGATGCCTTGGCGAGTTTGGAAGGGTATACCACCGATGTGGCCTACGAAACGTTGCTGCAAGGCGGTGATTCCGGCGCACCTCTGTTTATCGGCAATGGGAGTTCACTCCTGCTGACGGGAATCAATTGGTGGGTCGGAAAGGGCACCATTAACGCCGTTGAGTATGACATCAGCGGATACTCTTATATCGGAAATTACGACGTTGAGATTTCGACCTTCATTAACGCCAATGCGGTGCCCGAGCCCAGTTCCTTTGCCTTGATCACCAGTCTGATCGCGCTAGCCGGAGCAGGCCGACGCCGACGGCATCCCGCGACCCGCTAACACGCACCACGAGGTCAGTCCGATGATCTCTTCACCAAGCGCACCAACGCCTGCGGGCGACCATTGACCACGAGGAACGCTCGACCGACGTATTCGCCAATGATGCCCAACATCAACAATTGAGCTCCTGAAAACACCAAGGACGCGGCCATCAACGAGCCCCACCCAAAGGCGGGACCTCGTTGCATGAGCCATAGTATCGCCACCACTCCGACCCCCAACACTCCGGCCGCCGCGGAGATCCCGCCTAGAATGGTGGCGAAGCGCAACGGCACCACGGAGAAATTGACGACCGAATTCAGCCACAGTGAAACCAATCGACGCATATTGTAGCCGCTCTCCCCGGCTTGACGCGCCTGATGCTCCACTGTGATCGCGCCGACTCGTTGCGTGATCTGTAGAATCAATCCATCCACATACGGGTAAGGGCCTGAGTAAGCAGTGACGCCCTGCGCGACCAACTTCGAGACACAACGAAAACTCGAAAGATAGAGCCCCGCGGGCTTGTCCAACAGCGCATCGGCTACCCGATTGGTGAACCAGCTCCCCAAGTTTCGCCAAGTCTCGTGCTCCTTGGTGCGATAATCTCCGAAAACCGCATCCAATCCCGTTTCCCGGGCATGGCGCCAGAGCTTCAATCCCTCTGCCGGCGGGTTCTGACCGTCGTCATCCAAATTGATCACATGCTCACCCCGCGTATGACGATAGCCCGTGAGCACCGCATTGTGTTCCCCAAAGTTGCGGGCGTGCTCCACGTAGGTGATTGGGATGGTCGTTTCCTGTATCAATTTTTCACAAACTTCCCGGGTCCGATCTCGGCTACCGTCGTTCACCAACACAATTTCATGACCGCCGGGCACATCCAAGGCGGCAATTTTGGTTACCACATCGCCAATGGTTTCGGCACTGTTGTAGAGCGGTATAACAAACGAAAGCACAGGGGCGTTACTCATGAATTGGAGTCCCATGAGGCAGGCAGGATCCGTTTCGGTCAATCTCCCAAAATCATCGCAAGGCCCCGCGCGCTAGGGCTGCTTACACCGACGATCATTGACGATTCGACTTGGATCCGAAATTTTAGACCCTCCTCGCTCCTTCGACTATGCCCCTCTCATTTCGCCCTCCCTTCGGACCGGCGGCGTTCTACCTGAAATCGGTCGCGCCGCCGCACATCTCG
>CAXBOL010000425.1:0-4944 GCA_963977295.1 uncultured Opitutaceae bacterium | reverse complement strand
CCGGCAGCGGCCCCGTCCAGAAAACCGGCTCGGGGACCCTGTTTTTCTTCACCGAAAACACTTACACTGGTGACACCACCATCAGCGCCGGCGCCCTCACGATTTCCAACACCAATCAACTCGGCACCGGCGACACCACCATCAATGGGGGCACCCTTTCCGGCGGCAGTCTAGTTTTCAACAACAACACCACTATCTCTGGATCAGGCTCCACCCTATCCACTTCTTCGATCGCCGAGTGGGGGAAAAACGGCACCGGCTCCCTCACGATATCCGGGGGTGGCACCTTGACCGCCGGCACTACCACCGCATTCGGCCTCGAAACGGGTGACACCGGCACCGCACTCGTCACCGGCGCGGGATCCACCCTCAACTCCACCCTCGATCTCTACATTGGACTCAATGGAAACGGCACCCTCACGATCGAAAACGGTGGTCTCGTCAGCGCCCCGCGAATCAATATCGGAGTCGCCTCCGGCTCCTCCGGCACCCTCAATTTAAATTCCGGCGGCACCCTGCAAGTCGGCGGCGACCCAGGCATCGTCAGCGCCGCGAAAACCGCCTCGCTCAATTTCAACGGCGGCACCCTGGAAATCGTCGGCACCAACTTCTCCACCGCCGAAACCTACACTTTGGGTGCGGGCACTGTCACCGTGATCAAAACCAACCAATTCGATACCGTTTTTTCCGGTCCCATTAGCGGCGACGGTGGTTTCACCAAAACCGGCGACGGCACCCTCCAATTGACCGCCGTCAATTCCTACAATGGCACCACCACAATCAACGCCGGTGTCGTCCAGTTCGCCAACGACTATTCCTTCTACGGGGCCAACAGTTCAGTCAGTATCTCCGACAAACTGACGGTTGCCAGTGGAGCGACGGTCGCCCTCGCGGTCGGGGGGACCAACAGTTTTACGGCCGGGAGAATCGCAGACTTTGCTGCCGAGGCAAACATCGCCTCCGGCGGTCGTATCGGTCTCGACACCACATGGGCCACCGGGGGTGAAGCCACCCTCAACGACCTTGATCTCGGCACCGTCGATTGGGTCAAGCGAGGTCCGGGCATTCTCCATCTTACCGGCACGACCTCCGCTACCGGCAACATCGCGATTCTCGACGGCACCTTAAGCATCTCGGCCGACTCCAACCTCGGCTCCGCCCCCGGGTCCACCACCCCCGGCCAGCTCACCCTCGACGACGGAACGCTCGCCACTGCCGCCACCATGACGCTTCACGCCAACCGTGGCATCACGCTGGGTTCCTCCGGCGGCACTTTCCAACCCTCCGAATCCACCTCACTCACTTACGGAGGAATCATCTCCGGCGACGGCTCCCTGATCAAAGCCGGCAACGGCGAGCTCATTCTCACCGGAGTCAACACCTACTCCGGAGGCACTACGGTCTCCGCCGGCACTCTCACCCTCGGGCCTGGGGCCTCGACTACCGGCAACATCACCAACAATGCGAGCTTAACCTTCAATCGCGCAGACGACTACACGTTCAACCAGTCGATCAGCGGCACGGGCAACGTCGTCCAGGACGGTTTTATCCTCCGATTCACCCAAGCCCAGTCCTATGCCGGCGACACTGCTATCAAGTCCGGAGCCTATCTCGTGCTTCCCACTTCGGTAGATCAGGGCCTCGCTGCCACCACCAATGTCGACATCGAAGCCGGTGGCTTTTTAGATTTCTCCAACCGCGCCACCACCATCGCCGGACTTACCGGTGCCGGCGAAGTTTACAGCTTCGGCGGCAACGCTGGCGTGCTAACCGTTAATGTCGGCACCGGCGAATCCCAGATCTTCTCGGGGGAACTCGGCAGCGACTATCCCGACTTTTCTGTCACCAAGGCTGGCTCCGGCTTACTCACGCTCGAAGGGGCCAACACCTATACGCAAGCAACGGCTATCACCGGCGGCACCCTCGCCCTCGGCGCGAACGGCACGATCGCCAACAGCTCCGGGCTCGACCTCGGCTCTTCCGGCACCCTCGACCTTACCGCCAAGGACTCCTTCACTTTCGGCTCAACCCAATTTGTCTCCGGATCCGGCTCGCTCAACCTTGGGGCGGACAAAAACCTCACTATCGCCGGCTCACTCAGCCCCGGCAGCAGTCCCGGTATCATTAACGTCTCCGGTAACCTGATACTCGATAGCACGACCATTACCAATCTTGAACTCGCCGGTTCCGGCGGCACCGCGGGCACCGATTTTGACCGCATCAACGTCACCGGACACCTGACCCTCAACGGCACACTCAACCTCACCACTCTCTACGCATTCATCCCAACGATCGGGCAATCGTTCCAACTCTTCAGCGCCAACAGCATCAGTGGAAACTTTTCTCAACTGAACCTGCCCGACATCACCGGCGCAACTTGGGACACTTCGGCATTATCCACGACCGGCACCCTCGGTTTGGTAGGCTCCCCCGTCCCCGAACCCGGCAGTTTTACCCTCATCGCAGCCCTGCTTTCCCTGGGATTCACCGCCACCCGTCGCCGCGCCCACTCCAGCTAAGCTACGGAACGAGGCAGTAGAAAAGCCAACGAATTAGAAGGAAGGAGTATGCCGGAACGCAATGAAAGCGATAGAGACGCAGAATAGACTGATTTGTTTTTAACCATCTCGCATGGCGGGAAACACGAGGTCCCGCTGAGCGGGATACCGACTACGCACTGAAACTATTTACATCGGGTTGAACCGAAAAGGTTCCGATGAAAAACCACGAAATGACTCTAATGGGGAACTTAAATTCCAGCCATGAGAACGGGCGATCAACCCACCGTTTGGTGGATTCTTACTCTCCTGAGTTTGGATTGATTTTCATTCGTCCTGCAGGGCGGGATTCGTGTTTCCCGCCCTGCGGGATGGTTTAATTGCATGGTCCCGGTTAAGGACGCACCGGCAGCGACACCCAAAACACCGCACCCGCACCGGGCTCGGAATCACACCCGACCTGCCCCCCCATCGCTTCAGCAACCCGTTTGGCCACGGCCAACCCCATGCCGTGGCTTCGCTCTCCCGCCGTCGATCGCGCATTGGCCAGACCATATTTTCGAAACAGTTTTCCGCGGTCCGCTTCACTCACTCCCGGCCCTTCATCGATAACTTCAACTCGCGCCCGCCCCACCGCGGGAGCCTCGGCCAGGGCCAACCACACCGTCGCCCCCTCCGGACTGAACTTGAGCGCGTTGCTGATGAAATTGTCCAGCACTTGAGCCAACAGCACCGCATCTGCGTGCACCCGGACTTCCGGTCCCTCCATCGCTTCCAACCGTTGGTTTTTCATCCGTGCCGAAGGGCCATGCAGCTGGACGGCCGTCGCGATGACGCTGCGCAATTCCACCTGTTCCAGCCGCACCGGTAGCGTGCCAGACTCCAGCGCATGTTCCCCGAGATAATTGTCCACCACCTCCAACATGCGACTCGACAAATCATCGATCGCACTCACCCCCCCCCCCCCCCCGCCGCTCCGGCTCCTCCATAAGTCCTGGTCGCATCTGTCCCGCCAACGCCCGCACCGCGGCCAACGGTGCCCGCAAGTCATGCGCCGCTGCCGCCATGAATTCGTTTTTTTCCGTATTCATTCGAGCCAACTCCCGGTTCAACTTTGTGACGGTTTCTCGCTGACCAAAATCCTTCCGGCCACCGGCCTCACGGTTCCACGCCAACACCGACACGATCGCCGAAAGTCCAACCAATCCCCCGGCCAACGTGATCCATTGGGTGCTTTCACCCGACCAATGCGTGAAGCGAAACAACGCCACCACCCCGACCGTGCTCGCCGCCAACATCAGCAACGTGCCCCTGAAAAACATCGGCAACGAAAACACCGATATCAACGCGATGCCCAACGTGTTTAGACCGATCTGTTGAATCACATTTTGGTGCGGGTTCAACGCCAGAAAGGTCCACGGAATGAAGGCCACTCCCCACACCACCCAAGTGGTCCCGGCAGGATAGATCCACGCCGCCAGTTTCTCGTAGTTAGGCAGGCCCGGGGCCAGCCAAAGAAACAACCAAACCGGAGCGACAACAAACACCCGTTGCCACATTGAAACCCACACAAATTCAGGCTGGATTTCGGTGTTGGTGCCCACGTCGACCAACCCCATCGCCACCGTCACCAAAATCGCCACAGCGAGCATGATCCGGGAACGCGCCACGCCTTCGAGCACCCACTTCCGCCTAAATCGCTGCTCCCAATCGCGGTCCGAAAAACGCAGCCAACGCGCCTCCCGCTGCCAGTCCGTTTCAACCCCGCCACTCATCCCCGCCCTACCTTCAGGCGCGTATATTTCACCGCCGCCTCCGTGCGCGAACGCACCTGCCATTTTTGGTAAACCACGAGCAACGCGTTCTTCACCGTCGAACGCGACAGCCCCAGCGCCACCGCCAGCTCCTTATCGGATGCACCGTCCGAAACTCGTTGGAGAATTTCCACTTCCCTCTCGGTCAAAATCGCCAATTGCCCGTCTTTCCTCCTTGCCCACTTTTCCGTGACCGGCCCCCCGCGCATAAGCTCCAGCACCTTGCGCGCAATGGCCGGAGACATCGGAGCACCTCCCGCCAGCGCATCATCAATCGCCGTCAGAATTTCTTCGTTGCGCCCCCCCTTCACTATGTAACCCACCGCACCCCCTTGAATCGCCTGCATCACGGTCGATGGCGCACTCTCCGCCGTCAGCATCAGCACCAGCGCATCGTGATGTTTAGCCAATAGGTCTTCCACCAACTCCGCTCCCGACCGATCGGGTAGACCCACATCGATCAGGATAACACTGGGCCGCAACGATTCATCCCAGGCCTCTGCCTCGGCCGCCGTGGCCGATGACGCCACTAAGCGATGCCGAGGACTCGTCTCCAACATCGATTCAAGAAACAAACGAAAATGCGGGTCGTCTTCAACCACCGCGACGGCGATGCGGCCGAAGGAAGCAGG